>NZ_JBILKB010000055.1:0-14359 GCF_044376915.1 Flavobacterium sp. | reverse complement strand
GCAAAACACATCCATACACTAGCCGAAGCTTATGGTGCAACTGTGATTTTACATACCGATCATTGTGCTAAAAATTTATTGCCTTGGATTGATGGATTATTAGATGCCTCTGAAAAACATTTTGCCGAAACAGGAAAATCATTATTCAGTTCGCACATGATTGATTTATCAGAAGAGCCAATTGAAGAGAATCTTGAAATTTCTAAAAAATATTTAGAAAGAATGAGCAAAATGGGCATGACCTTAGAAATTGAATTGGGTATCACGGGGGGTGAAGAAGATGGTGTAGACAACTCCGATGTAGACAGTTCCAAATTATATACCCAACCCGAAGAAGTAGCTTATGCATATGAAGAGTTAATGAAAGTAAGTCCGAGATTTACCATTGCAGCTTCGTTTGGAAACGTTCACGGTGTATACAAACCGGGGAATGTAAAATTGACGCCAAAAATTCTTAAAAATTCACAAGAATACGTTCAAAATAAATTCAACACTGGAGCAAATCCTGTTGATTTTGTGTTCCACGGTGGATCAGGCTCTACGATTGAAGAAATTAGAGAAGCGATTGGTTACGGTGTAATAAAAATGAACATTGATACCGATTTGCAATTTGCGTTTACAGAGGGTATCCGTGATTATATGGTAAACAAAGTAGACTATTTAAGAACACAAATTGGAAGCCCTGATGGTGCTGACAGTCCAAATAAAAAACACTACGACCCAAGAAAGTGGGTACGTGAAGGTGAAGTTACGTTCAATACACGATTAGAACAAGCTTTTGCCGATTTAAATAACGTGAATACTTTATAAGTTCGAAATACGAGGTACAAAGTACGTCGTTTAAAATTTATTATTAATTGAAATTAGATGAAGATAAGGTTAGCCTTCCAACTTCTAACTTCTAACTTTTAACTTAATTATGGCTTGGTTTAAAAGAAAAGAAAAAGGAATTACCACTGCAACGGAAGACAAAAAAGATGTTCCAAAAGGATTGTGGTACAAATCACCAACCGGAAAAATTATTGACCAGGATGAATTGGCCAGAAACTTATGGGTTAGTCCGGAAGATGATTATCATGTTCGAATTGGTAGTAAAGAATATTTCGAGATTTTATTCGACAACAACGAATTTAAAGAGCTTGATGCCAAATTAACATCTAAAGACCCCTTAAAATTTGAAGACACTAAAAAATACAGTGATCGTTTAAAAGACGTAATGGGTAAAACCAAATTAAATGATGCAATTCGTACGGCTGTAGGAAAATCAAAAGGGAAAGAACTAGTAGTTTCTTGTATGGATTTTGCTTTTATTGGTGGTTCAATGGGAGCGGTAGTAGGTGAAAAAATTGTAAGAGCTATTGATTATTCAATTAAACACAATGTCCCTTTTGTTTTGATTTCAAAATCGGGAGGAGCACGTATGATGGAAGCGGCTTATTCGTTAATGCAATTGGCCAAAACTTCGGCAAAATTAGCACAATTAGCGGAGGCAAAAATTCCATACATTTCATTATGTACCGATCCTACAACGGGTGGAACAACGGCATCTTACGCAATGCTAGGAGATATCAATATTGGAGAGCCTGGCGCATTGATTGGATTTGCGGGACCTCGAGTGGTAAAAGATACCACAGGAAAAGATTTACCCGACGGATTTCAAACGTCTGAATTTTTATTAGAGCATGGATTTTTAGATTTCATTGCACCTAGAAAAGAACTGAAAGATAAAATCAACTTATATATCGATTTGATTCAAAATCAATCCATTAGATAAAAAAATCCCGTTAGTAACCTAACGGGATTTTTTTATAATATAGCCCGTACTGACAAAACAAAATTCTTGCCGGGCGATGCAATGCCAGAACTGTAGGGCCGGTATCGTTGGTCGGTTATGTTCTCTATTCCTGCAGTAATGGTCAACTTATCCGTAAACTTATACATCGATTTAAAATGCAACGCATACCAACTTGGCGAATAGGGATTCCCATTTCGATCAAGGGCATAAATTTCTTTTTTTCCTCTTTCTTCTTCTGCCAAATCTTTGTAAGCTACTTCATCACTGTACTGCAGATTGAGTTCCAGATCTAATTTTGAATGGGTAAATCCAAATCGAGTTAATCCGAAAAAGGGTGCTGCATGACGCGAAGGACTTTTTCTACCATTGTCCAATTCTTCTTCACCTTTTTGATAATTTAAATCGGTAGTAAACCGAAATCCTGAAGGAAGATTAAGCACAATCCCTGCTTGAACTCCATATACAAACGCATGCGCTGCATTTTGAATCGCTTGCACTTGACTCAATTCGCCATCATACATGATTTGTGAAGCCCCATTTAACGTAAAATCTCTTCTTACTAGAGCATTATCTAAATAGGTATAATAGGTAGAGAGGTCAATTTTAACATTTTTCCCCACTTGTTTAAGCACATTAAAATCAACATTGTATGCATATTCTGCTACTAATTTGGGATTCGGAATAACCACAGCTCCTGGTTCAGAATCAAAAACCTTTCCTATATCGTCTACATTAGGAGATCGAAAAGCCGTTCCTACATTTGAACTGATTACCCATTTTTTTGTGGGTCGATATACAAATCCAACACTACCCGTTACTGAATGGTTGTCGATTGTTGCCTTAGTAAATGGAAATGGATAATAGGTCGTATCAAAATCGGCATTCAAACGATACGTATTGTATCGCAATCCGGCTTGAAGGGTAAATTTATCCGACAGCAAATAGTGGTCATTCACATAAACGCCCATAGATTCCCATATCGCTTGAGGATAGCGAGAAGGTCCTGCCTGACTTGTTCCTGCTACTATGTCTTGATTTACCCCAGAAGAGTTTACATCATTGAGAACATATTCAACTCCATAATAGATTTTATGATTGAGGGCTATTGTTTTTGAAAAATCAATATTTACGGAATAGGCATTTACTTTTTCAGTTCGAATATCTCTGTTGGGACTATTTATATTCCTACTTACTCTACTTTCTTCAAAAAACTGATGCGCCAAACGAAGGACCATTTGATCAAATAGTTTTGAGTTGGAGTGATGTGTAATATTCAAATTGTTCATCGTCCATTTTTGAGGCCCATAGTTAAATGCTCCATACCTTGGTAAACCAACACTGGTATAGCGAATGTGTCGATCATATCTGGCATAGCTGGAAGTCTCTGAAAAATGTAAGCCGTATTGAAAATCCCACTTTTCATTTGGTTTATATCGCAATTTTTGCATGACATTAATTTGGGAATATGCGGTAGGTTTTTGCACTAATGGATCCTCATTAGTAACAATCACATCTGTTCCATTTTGTCTTTGAACATAAAAGGGGCGTAAATAGTCATCAGGACCATGAGTCCCCATTTTCAAATCACCAAAATCATTCGAACTGATGCTGGTAACCGCAGCCCATTTGGACCAACCTACATTCACATCAAAATGCCCTGTGTTTTCATTATTCGCAGAAGAATATCGCGTTACTGCGCTACCAGAAACAACTGTTTTTTCTTCGTTTGAAAATTGAGGTGATAAAGTTTGAAAACTCATCACGCCACCAATAGCATCGCTTCCATAAATCACAGAACCGGGTCCAAAAACGATCTCCGTTCGTTCGGTTGCAAAAGGATCTAAAGAAATGACATTTTGAATATTCCCTCCACGAAAAATGGCAGTATTCATTCGAACCCCATCTATCGCATATACTAATCGGTTCGTGGCAAAACCTCTAATCATAGGGCTTCCACCTCCTTGCTGACTCTTTTGCATAAACACTTTTCCCGAAATCGTCAATAAATCAGCGGCCGTTTGAGGATTATGAAATGTAATGTTGCGGGTTGTAATTACACTTACCTTCTGTGGTACCTCTTTACTATTTTGTTTCCAGCGGTTAGCAGAAATGATTACTTCCGTAAGCTCTTTGCTAGAAGCAATTGAATCTTGCACTGTTTGCGAAAAGGCAAAGACAGAACACAATAAAACAAAAAAGGATAAATAATTTTTCATTCTTAATTTTATGCATACAAAATAGTTCTATGAGAAAAAATCCGATAGAATGCACTTTTTCAAACATAACATTTATTGAATTTGAGAGGTGCTATACATTTGGAATAATTTACCATTCAAATATACAAAAAATCAAGTGATTACATGCCGCTTCGAATAGCCTCAACAGGATCTAATTTAGAGGCAGAAATTGCAGGAACAATTCCGGCTATTAATCCAATAAAGGCTGCTAAACCAGAACCAAGTAACATGTTTGAAGCGCTTAAAACAAATTCAAAATCTAAGGTATTAGATAATATAATTGCAATAATCCAAACCAAGAACATTCCGATCAGACCACCAATTAAAGACAATATTACCGCTTCAAACAAAAATTGGAACAATATAAATTTATTTTTTGCTCCTAATGCCTTTTGAATACCAATCAAATTGGTGCGCTCTTTAACCGAAACAAACATAATATTCGCTATTCCAAATCCACCTACTAATAGAGAAAAAGCACTGATGCCCCAACCAATAGCATTCATTTGACCGACGATATTATCAATAAAATCGGTAAAACCGGAGAGCACATTCATAAAGAAATTATCAATTTCTCCTGTTTTTACTCCCCTATGCACTCTTAATTTTTGTGACACTTCTGCTTTAAACTCTTCGATGTCAATTCCTTTTTCCGGCTTAATTAATATAGCAGCACGCAACGCATCATTATCATCCCCATACATTCTTCTCAAGAAATTAACTGGAAAAAAAACTCCCACATCATTACTATCACCAAACATTCCTTGACCTTGCTTTTTTAGCACTCCAATAACAGTTAGTTTTTGACCGTATAATCGTATTTTTTTTCCTATTGGATCACTAGTGTCAAATAATCCCTTTGCTACCTCATTTCCAATTACAACTACAGGACTTCCTGAATTAGACTCGGCAGCATTAAACAACCTACCTGTTTCAATTTTAATGGGTTCTATATCAAAAAAATCCTCTGTTGAAGGCTTAACACGAATTGAATTTACTGTTTTTGATTCAAATTTTACACTTTCATTTCTTGCAAAAAAGTTAAATGAAATCTTATCAATACTGGGAACACTTTTTTTCAAAAACTCAAATTCTTCATACGTGACTTTAGGAAATTGATCGCGCTTCCATCGGGGAACTTCAGAGGGACCAAAGGAGAAATTCATCAAGTAAATGGTATTCATATCCATATCACTCAGGTCTTCTTTAATTTTTTTATCCATAGAATCCACAGCAGCTAAAACGGCTATAATGGAAAAAATTCCTATCGTTACGCCTAACAAGGATAATAACGTACGCAATTTATTATTGCGAAGCGCATTGAGTGCAAAGCTGAAACTTTCTGTAAGTAAACGTATGTATAAAAGCATAAATTATAATCTATTAGTATAAGTAGCGTAAACGCTAAAAATGTTACAACGGATTCTCCAAAAAAATACCCCAAAAAAAGTAATTCCTCTTTTGGGGTATGCATAAATACTAACTATAAGTACTAACTCAAAAATAGTTATTCTTTACTAATTTTTTTGGTTTGTATTGACCCTGTTGTTGTTTTAATTTTAACCATATAAATCCCTGATTGCAATTGATCAATTAAAATTGCTTGATCGGCAGCCACTGAAGTATAGGTACTTACCAATTGGCCCGTAAGGGTATAGATATCAACACTTGTAGCATCCTGGTTGATAGCAAAACTATTTTTAACTGGGTTTGGATAAAGCATCACATCGGGTGAAAACGTATTGAAATCCTCAGAACTTAATGTAGAGGGACGATTTCCAAATACTCTAAAACGACCCGAAGCCACCGTAATTAAATCGGTCGGATTGTTAATTGTTACCGGAGTATTATTATTCATTAAATCATACCATGTCATTGGATACGTATAAACATCAGTTGGGAAATTTGGATTAATTGTAGTATTACTAGTATCAAAATTTGCCAAAACCACAACGTTTCTTAGCTGAGATGTAGTAAACGCATTGTTGTAAATGTAGATTCTTTGTTTGAAATTATTATTTGATTCTGGACTGATTGCATGATCTGCCAAAAACACTGGTTCGGTGGTTTTGAGTTTAATTAACTTAGACCAATCATTTAATATAGCTGTTCTTCGGGTATCGGCCAACCAATTTTGTGTCCATTGTACTTGCTCTTTAGTATCTAATTTACAATCACCAGGAATTGTACTGCTCTCATCATTAACTGTGCCGTTGACACATGTATAAATCGATTGACTACTCCCTAATTCGCCAAAATGCCAAATCATTTTGGGCCCTGGAACTAAAAGACTAGTTGCTCCTATAGCTCCCATTCTATTTAAGGCATTGGTTAAATTATTTCTAACAGGAACAGTTCCAGCTGTGTTACCATAAGTTATGGCTTCATACATTAATCGATCTTTATCATGGCTTTCAGGATAGCCTAACAACCTTTTACCATTAAAACCACGACTGGTGTGTGACATTCTAGAAATATTTTGACCGGAAAAACCTAAAGCAAGCTCTTTATATTGTGTGAATAATTCACCCCACATCATAATTCCTTTTCCTTCACTTAGACGATAATTGGCCCACTCACGCTCTTCAACATCTCCTCCAAGGTGTTCAAAAATTACATAATGGTTGTCGTCTAAACTCCAAGAATAATCGGCATATTCTTTTAAAACATTGACACGATCTTGCTGATAATTATTAGTACACGTTTGATCACTTGCCGTACAATTTTGGGTAAATCCTTTGGTTAAATCCCAACGAAACCCGTCAATTTTATATTCGGTAATCCAATGCTTAATGGTTTGTTTCACATAGTTTTTGGTCAAAAGTGATGAATGATTAAAATCATCGCCAACACTATAACTGTGTCTTGCAACTGTATTAAAATAAGGATTTTCTGTACTTGGAGGACCCCATCCATCTCCATCAGGGTCGTTCATCCACATTCTAATCATTGGATTTCTTCCAAAAGCATGATTGAAGGCGATGTCTAAAATAACAGCAATTCCGTTTTGATGACAAACGTCTACTAATTCTTTAAATTTTTCTGGGGTTCCATAGAATTTATCTAAAGCCATGTGAAATGCGGTATTGTATCCCCAACTTTCGTTTCCTTCAAATTCCATTACAGGCATTAATTGGATGGCATTGATTCCCAAATCTCTAAAATATTGAATGCGATTGATCACATCTTGAAAATTTCTATTGGCGTCAAAATCACGAATTAACAATTCATAAACGACTAATTTATCCTTATTGGGCTTATTGAAATTAGTTACTTGCCAATTATAAGCAGATTGACCGGTCTTTAATAACGTTACCTCACGATCTTGACCAGCTGGATACAAGGGTAAATTCGGATATGTACTACTCGGAATGTAAGGGTCATCAAAAGGAGATAAAACGATTGTTGAACAAGGATCGGCTACTTTTACCAAAGCAGGTGAATTTGCAATAGGTGTTTGATCTACTACCCAATACTGATAGGAATAATTTGTTCCTGATGTCAATCCGGTAAGTTCTAACCAATATTTCCCCGAGGCCGGATCTTTCTTCATGGCGTAACTGCTGGTTGGATTCCAGTTGTTAAAACTACCCGCTACATACACAAAATCTTTCAAAGGTGCATCTAATACTAGAGTAGCTTTGGTGTTATCCGAAGCATTATAATTAATTCCATTGACCAAGCCAGCTGGTATAGTTTGCGATACCGTATTTGGATTAACCAATACTCTGAAATTTTTGGTTGTCGTTATAGCACCTTGTGTTACTTCCAACGCATAAGTTTGATTGCTTGTAATATTTAAATGGGTATAACTATAAGTTGCAACACTAGTCGCTGTATTTAATGTTGTTCCATTCGCTTTTAGAACATAATTTGCGTTTCCATTGGTATTGTTAGCCGCAACCGTGAGAGCAGCACCACTATTTAAAATGGTAGTACTGTTTTGCAAGGGTGCCGTTAAATTGACCTGAAAAGCGCCAACATTAATTTCTAAATCGGTCGTTTGTGGACTGCCAGCCGCTGCTCTAAAAACGACATTAATTTTGCTGATAGTTCCCGAATTGATGCCAAAAAAACTTTGAATCGTAGGCGTTAAATCCAACTTATAAGTAGATCCAGACACCAAGATTAAAGCCGGTTGGGTGGCATTATTCCCCCAAGTACCAATAACCCCTTGCCATGGAGCTCCATTAAGTGTTACGCCTATGTGTGCGTAAATAATACCCGTGTAACTTGCTAGTGGTGTTCCTGTTTTATTGAACAATAAAGTTGCCGAACTGGTTTGCTCGGGTGTTGTTCCTCCTTGCCAAGTTAGCTGTGCAAAAGAATGTAGGGTGGATAACAATAGTGCAAAAAGTACTATTTTTTTCATAAATTTTTATTTAAATAAAAAAAAGGCTGACCGTTGGGCCAGCCTTTTTTGTTTTGTTATTATTAATTCACTCGGTTGAGTTGGTAAGTTGAATCAGAAGTATTTACTACAATTCTATAGTTACCAGCAGTTGTCACAGCAATGTTTGCACCACCTGCTTCTAAAGTACCGTTAGCACCATTATCACCTAAGTTAACAGCCCAATCCTGATTTACTCTAAATTTGATTTCCCCTACTGTTAAAGGCACAATTTCAGCTACCCATACACCGTTGCTTAATGGCGTAAAAGTAAAGTCTGGTGATGCCCCCCAGTTGTTGTATCCTGAACCAACAACACCGTATAAATCTGCTTGTTCAATAGTGTAAGTTGAATTTACTAAATCTAACGTTACCATATAATAACCAGCTGTTACAGCAATGTTTGCTCCACCTGCTTCTAACGAACCATTAGCACCATTATCTCCAAAATTATCAGCCCAGTCGCTGTTTTTTCTGAATTTGATTTCACCAGCTACTAATTTAACACCAACTTTAAACGTATTAGTTACATAGTCGTAAGTAAATTTAGCATCTGGAGTAGCTCCCCAGTTGTTGTATCCTGAACCTACAATTCCCCATGAGAATAATTCTTTTGTATAGGTATTGTTGTTTAAATCAAGAGTGATTTTGTAAGTACCTGGAGTCACTACAATATTTGCTCCTCCTGCTTCGATTGAACCGTTCGCTCCATTATCACCGAAGTTTGTTCCCCAATCGTTGTTTGCTCTGAATTTGATTTCACCAGCAACTAAAGTAACGTAAGCTACGAATACATTAGCTTGAGTAGTTGTATAAAAAGGAGCATCAGCAAAGGCACCCCAGTTGTTATAACCAGATCCTACAACTCCCCATTGCGAAATTTCAACACCTGAACCTCCAGAAATTGCTTCTAAAAGTGTTACGTTTATTCTTTGAACAGGTGTATACATTAAAGTTGTTGAAAGACCATCACCAGGATATGCTTTTACTCTAAAGTTTAACACCCCTGCACCTGGCGCTGTAAAACCGTAATCGGTAGCCAATGATTTTAAAGTTCCAATAGATACTTCAATTTGATTGTTTGCATTAGAAAGTGTTGGAACCACTACAGCATCTGTAAAATCTCCAAGAATTGAAGACTCTAAACGATACGAAACATTGGTTTGAACACCAAAATCTGCAGCATTGAATGCAAAAACAGCTCCGATATTGTTATCGGTAATGTTTTCTGCAGGTAAAGCATACTCACTTAAAAAAGTGTTTGTAAAATCGAACTCTCCCTGAGGAGTAGCTGTAAAGACAGCATAATCATCATCACAAGAAACTATACTTGTGGCCAATGATAAAAACAATATTGAAATTTTTATAAAATTTTTCATTTTGATTTAGAATTAAATTAATATCCTGGATTTTGTGTTAAATTTGAATTTACTTGAAGCGTATTAGAAGGGATTGGGAACAAATTTCTAAAACCACCTACTGCTGATCCTGAAGGAGCATTTCCTTTAAATGGCCATAAGTAAGTATTCGTTGTGAAATAGTTGTAACGAACTAAATCGGTACGACGTTGTCCTTCCCAAAACAATTCTCTAGCTCTTTCGTCTAAAACAAAGTTTAGCGTTAAAGCACTACTTGCAATATTACCTGTAGTATTTCCGTAAGCTCTTGCTCTAATTTGGTTGATTCTATTTAAAGCTTCAGTTAAAGAACCGTTTCCACCTCTTAATGTGGCTTCAGCATAGTTCAAATAAATTTCAGACAATCTAATTAAAGGCACATCTGTATCCACAAAGTTACCAGAAGCATCTCTACCTCTTTGCCCAGTAGATGTTACGTTTTTAAATTTTGTAACCGCATAACCATCTGTAAATCTTCTGATGTTAGCAATCTCAAGAGTTTGTCCATTAGAATAAAACATGGCTCTTTTATCATTTGCCCCCATTTTACCTACCAAAGCACTTGTCGTTCTAAGACCACCCCAGCCTCCATTCACACCAAAATCATTTGGGTTCATAGAACCACCAACAGCAGCATGCACTAAGAAAGTACTTCCACCGTAGGTCTGACTGTTTAATCCGTCAAAATTTAAAGCAAAAATAAATTCGTTTTGTGCTCCATTTGAACCGTTATCTGCTAAGAATAATTCATCATAAGCTGTACCATTAGCATTTAAATCTGTAGTATGTAAAGCATACGTTGAAGTCATTACATTGTTTGAAAAGGTAATACAGTCGTTGTAACGAGCTGTACCTGTCCAAGCTTCTGCATTCAAATACAATCTAGACAATAAAGCCCAAGAAGCTACACGATCAACACGTCCATATTCATTAGCACCAGATGCCGCTAAATCGTTTTGGATATCCAACAACTCCGCTTCAATGAAATTGAAAATTTCAGCACGAGTACTTTGCATTGGCAATGTAGTTTCGATACGCGTTACTAACGGAACATTGCCATACATATCAATTAAGTTGTAGTAAGCATAAGCTCTGATGAAACGTGCTTCAGCAATGTATTGCGTTACCACAGGATCATTTAAACGTTCTGCATTTTCAATAAATGAATTAGAGAACGATACGGTTTGAGCCAAACGGTTGTACATCGCATCAGTAAAGTCATTACTTGCTGTCCAGTACATTCCGTGTAAATCTTGCAATCCGGCGTCTCCCCATGCTACTACAGCATTATCAGTAGTCAATTCATTCAAATTGAACAACATTCTTGAAAATTGTGAAAATCCTTCATCAATATTTCCTAAATCGGGCTGACCCGCTGGTCCATTCTGACCAGTCAAAGCCAAACTAGCATAAACTTTAGCTAGTGCACTTTTTGCTTCAGTAGCATTAGCAAATACGTCTTCCTCAGTAAAACTATCTGGGTCAATAGGCGATTGATCTAAATCACTATGACAACTCGTTACTGAAAAAAGTAATGTTAATGCTGTTGTTAATGTTATAAAAATATTTTTCATAAACTAAATTTTTAAAAATTGAAATTAACGCCAAACATGAATGAGCGAGGTCTTGGATAAAAATTATTATCAATTCCTGAAGGAATTTCAGGGTCAATACCGCTAAAATTAGTAAATACTGCTACATTTTGAACAGATCCATAGAAACGAGCATCAACTCCTTTTGAAATTTGTTTCGCAGTATATCCAATTGAAATGTTGTCAATTTTGAAGAACGATCCATCTTCAATAAAATGATCACTTAATGCCGTTACATCAGAAATAGTTGTGAAACCAGATGTCAAATAATCGGTATGTAAGTTTGTAATATAATCATTAGTAGATGGAACAGCTAAATCTAAAATTCCTTTTGATGCTTTTACATCATTATAGATGTAGTTTCCTAAACTAACTCTAGAAATAATAGCCATATCCCAGTTTTTATATCTAAAATCGGTATTAATACCCATTAAAATATCTGCGAATGGATCGTTGTAAAAATATTTGTCGCTGTCGTTAATTTGACCATCGCCATTTAAATCGGCAAACGCACCTTCAATTGGCACTCCGCTTGCATCATAAATTTGTTTGTATACAAAGAAACTATAAGGTTGTTCTCCTTCAGCATGCATTTGAACATTATTTCCTACTCCGGTTGAAATACCTCCAACAGGTTGGTTGTCTGGTAATTTAATTACTTCGTTGTGGTTGAACCCAATGTTATAATTGATGTTCCACTCAAAATTATCGGTTTTGATAGGTGTTAAATTTAAAGCAAATTCAATACCTCTGTTTTCCATGTCACCAATGTTTCGCTCAATTTGATTCGAGAAGTTAGTGAAAGGGTCAACTGTTGAATTAGCAATTAAATCTTTTGATCTTCTTACATAAGCATTCACCGAACCGTTTAAACGATTATTCCAGAATCCAAAATCTAAACCAACGTTTAACGATTGGCCAATTTCCCATTTCAAATCTTTATTAACCGCATCGGGTCTATAGGTTTGATAGAAAGAAGGTAATCCGTTTGCAGATCCAAATTGGTATTGAGCTGTTTGCGTACTTCCTGTATAACGTGTTAAGAATTTATAATCTCCTAAACCATTTACGTTACCTACTTCACCATAACCCACTCTCAATTTCAAATTGTCCATTTTTAAATTCTTCATGAACGACTCTTCCAAAACATTCCATGCTAAAGCAACAGATGGAAAATAACCCCAACGATCTTCTGGATTCAACTTAGAAGAAGCATCAGCTCTTAAAGTAGCAGTAAATAAATAACGTTTTTTGAAATCATAATTTACACGACCGAAATAAGACAACAAGACATTTCTAGATTTATCAATAAATTCATATTCTACTCCGTCCTCTTCGTTTTCACTATCATATCTGTAATTGTCATATTCAAAAGATTGATAAGAATGTCCAATTACAGCATTTAAATTGTGTTTGTCACTGAAAGATCCTACATATGAAAAATATGCATCAAATAATTTATTTGTAGAATTGTTTGCATAGGCAACACGAGATCCGTTCCAAGTTGGATCAGAAGTTGGAATTAAATCAGATGTAATATTTCTTCCATTACTGTTTGATTTATCCAAAGCTATATTTACGGTTGCTGTTACATCTTTAAAAAACGGCAAGTTGTAATCTGCTTTAACGTTTCCTAAAAATCGTCTTACTTCAGACGAATCATCTGTTAAGTTTAACAAAGCAACCGGGTTGGTTGGCGCTAAAGCAACTTGTTGGTTAGTAGCTGGAGAGATCCAAGCAAAGTAACCCCCAAATGGTGAATTCGCATCAAATACAGATTGTGTTGGATCAAAAACTGCTGCCGAACCAATAGCGCCTCTGTTAGCAAATTGATTTTCTTCGTAATTCCCTTTGGCATTAATCTCTACCTTTAAAGCATTGTCAAGAAAACTTGGACTAAACGATAAAGCGGCAGTAGTACGCTCAAAGTTATCCGTACTTAAAATACCGTCATGATTTGTATACGAAAGAGACGCTCTCATTGGAACACCCCAAGCATTACCTGTTGCGCTAAAATCATGATTTCTACCAAAAGCCGTTTTGTAAATTTCGTCTTGCCAATCGGTATTAGCAGTTCCTAATAATCCAGAAGTGGTATCATCATAATTTGAATCCAATGCAATAACATCACGCAATTGATTTGCCGACATTACATCTACTCTATTCATAACATCATACATAGTAGTTGATGAGTTGAACGTGTATTTAAATTCTTTATTTTTTCCTTTTTTGGTTGTAATCACAATTACACCGTTTGCACCACGAGATCCATAGATTGCAGTTGCAGAAGCATCTTTTAAAACCGACATGCTCTCAATATCACTTGGATTGATCAAGTTTAATGGGTTTCTAGATCCGCCTACACCCCCATCAATAGGCACTCCATCAATTACAAATAAAGGTTGACTGGTTAACGATAACGAACCTATACCTCTAATATTAATGTTTGAACTTTCACCCGGAGAACCTCCGTTTGAAGATATGCTTACCCCAGCTACTTTACCACTGATTAATTGTTGTGGTGACAGTACGGGACCATCATTAAAATCTTTAGATGTTATTAATTCAACGGTACCGGTAGCATCTTTTTTCTTTACAGCTCCGTATCCAATTACTACAACATCTTTTAATTCTTGTAAATCTTCTTCTAATCGAATAGTAACTGAAGATTGATTTTCATAAACTAATGTTTGATTTTTAAATCCAATAAAAGAGAACGTGATTTTTTGTCCTTTTTTTAGATTTGATAATGTAAAATTACCATCAAAATCAGTCGCAGTCATAGTGTTAGTACCTTCGATTGCTACGGATACGCTAGGCAGTGGCTGTTGCGTTTTACCCTCTAAAACAACACCTTTAAGTGTGTTTTGTGCAAACATCCCTATCGGAAAGATAAGTAAGAAAAGTAGTAACTTTTTTTGCAGTGTTTTCATACAAATTGTTTAGGT
>NZ_JBILKB010000054.1:0-14465 GCF_044376915.1 Flavobacterium sp. | reverse complement strand
CGTTTATATAAATAGAAAAAATCCCATCAGCTGGGATTTCTATTCACAAAGATAGTAATTTATTTTTAAAATTAATTTATGACCTTCTATAATGTTAGGTCAAAAGTAATTATTTAAATTTGTTTTTCAATCGCGCTAAAAATTTATCCATGAAAAAATATTTTCTTTTTGTTTTCGTACTACTTTTAATGGGTTGTGATAAAGAAAATTTTAGCAACAACAATCCTTATTTGCCCAATTATTCATTTGTTTTTAACATTAACATGAATTTACCCCAATACAGCAACTTACAATTTCCAAGTAATGCAGTATATATAAATGCTGGAAACACTGGCGTACGAGGTGTTTTTGTGTTCAATACTGGCAGCGGTTATGTTGCTTTCGATGCTGCATGCCCCAATCAAGCTTTGAGCGATTGCTCCACCATGAACCTTAATGGAATTAATGTAGTTTGCCCTTGTGATAATACTTCGTATAGCTTGTTCACTGGACAAGCTACTGGAATGCAATATCCCATGAAACAATATAGAGTGGAACAATTGGATGGTGTTTCCCTACGCGTTTATAATTAATAAAAAGCCTGAAAGTAATAATCTTTCAGGCTTTTTATTTTAACTAAAATTTCAAACTCATTCCTATAATGAAATTGATACCCGCTTGCGGATAAAACCCAGCACCTTCTATTGTAGTTGTAGCTCCCGGATTGGTCCAATCATCATCGTAGGTATAAAAATATCCGTTCGATTCGTATTCAAGATCAAAAACATTATTAACTAACCCCGAAAAAACAATGGATTTAATCGCTTTATTCAATTTCCATTCGTATTGTATGTTCACATCATTTACAAAATAAGCATCGAGTTTTGATTGATTGGAATCTATATTTCCCATGAATTGCTCGCCCACATATTTCGATAAAAACGAAATTTGAAAATGATCTCGAGGCAGATACGTTAGTCCATTGCCCAAAATAATATTTGGCGAATACGCACTGTTTGTGTTGCCTAAATTTTGCAATACTCCATCGCGCTGAAAATAAAAATCTTGATTTTTGTTTTGACTAAGGGTGGCATTTGAGTGTACGATCCATTTTCTGGAGAGCGCAATTGTTGATTCAACCTCAACTCCCATTCGATAACTTTTACCACTGTTAGTGAAAATTGGCGACCCTACATCATTTAAAGCCCCAGTTAAAACCAATTGGTTTCTATAATTCATGTAAAATACATTCGTATTGAACTGTACTTTTTCGGAATTATATTTCCACCCCAATTCGTAATCAAATAAACGCTCGGGTTTTACACTCCCATTTTCATAATCATCGCGTCTGGGTTCTTTATTGGCAACACCAAAATAACCATAAAATGAATTTTTAGTATCTATTTGATAGTTCACTCCGGCTTTTGGATTAAAAAAACGAAACGTATCATTAACGGGAGAAAACTTAACACTAGTAGCTTCATAAAACACCATTCGGTATTGTAAATCGGCAAATAAATTCAGTTGACTTGTAATATTATAAGATGCTTTTGTATAGAAATTGACATCATCTTTATTTCCAAAATTATCATAGTAACGATTAGAATTTGGAACATAATTTTGAGTCCAAACAACTTCCCCAAAGTGTTTTCCTAAATAACGGTTGGCAGCTCCTCCAAATGTAATTTGAGTAGCAGGAGCGGTATAATTCATTGCGAAAGTAGCTCCAAAGAAATCATTATCCAACCAGCGTTTTCGAACCAAATCTGACATCAAATTACCATTGAAAGCGGGCAAATTGTACTCCGACAAATCTTGATCTTCTTTATATTGTTCAAAATATCCTTTTCCAAGCGTATAATGCAACGCCACGTTTGAAATCCATCGCGATGACCATTTTTCGGACCAATGCAATTGAAAATGATTTTGCCAATAATTATCGGTTTCATTATCATAAAACTGCATGTTCCCGTTCGCATCAAAATACATCCCAGCCGGATTGAACGTTCGATCCTTTCTTAATTTTTCGGTGTCTTCAATGCCATACCACGCTTGATAGGTTTTTTCCTTGCCGCCAAAAGCCATAAATTTAACTTGCGTGGATTCATTGATATAATTTGCATTAAAAAAATAGCCCTGCAAGCGGGAAGAAGCACGATCAATGTAGCCATCAGAAGCAATATTCGAAATTCGTGCATTCATTTCAAAATGATTGTGCAAGCCCGTTCCAAAAGCCAGCGTATGCTTGCGGGTTGCAAAACTTCCTACCGAATTTGAAATTTCAGCAAAAGCTTTTTCACGAAAGGATTTCGTTTGCATGTTTAGACTTGCGCCAAATGCACCAGCTCCATTTGTAGACGTTCCAACACCCCGCTGCAATTGAACGCTTTCAAGTGAGGATGCAAAATCAGGCAAGTTTACAAAAAAGGTGCCTTGACTTTCACTGTCATTAAAAGGAATACCGTTTAAGGTAACGTTGATGCGTGATCCGTCGGCGCCTCGAACACGCATATAGGTATAACCCACGCCATTTCCTGCGTCGGTTGTACTAACCACAGAAGGTAGGTATTGCAACAAAACAGGAATGTCTTGAGCTAAATTTCGCGGGGCAATTGCAGCTGCAGTAACATTGGTAAATGGAATTGGATTTTTGTCTTTTGCACGTACCGAAGAAACGATAACTTCATTCAATGCATTTACTTTAACAGTGTCTTTTTGTGCCTCTTGTGAGAAAGAAACAATAGGCAATAGGCAATAGGCAATAGGCAATAGGTTTAAAAGGACCTTCGTACTTCGAACTTTGTTCTTTGTGCTTTTTTTTGGTAAAGTTTTCATCCGTAAAAATTTTACGAATAAAAGGGGCCATTATTCTTGGTTACTAAATTATTTTGAGATTCCTTCACTCCAGATGGAATGTATCGGTGTTGGTTTCTCTATATTCCTTGGCAGCATTACCTGCCCAGGTTCTATGGGTATGATCTCAGCTGTCCTTATGAATTAGATTCAAATTCAAGCACCCCTTTGAGATTGGAACAAAGATATTAAATAAAAAGTCAATTTAAAAAAGAAATTTACTTTCAAAATTCTCAAAAAAATACCCTTTATTTTATTTATGCGAACAATTATAAATTTGGCGCTTTTCTATTTTGCTTAACTACGCTCATTACTTTTTTTGCTTGAAGTCGTTTTTCATTAACTGATCGTGGTACTTTTGTTTTTTGACGTTTTTTCGGAATCTTCAATCCGTCATCCAGACATTTTATCAATTTATTTATTGCTATTGTCCGGTTTTTGAACTGACTTCGATCTTCCTCACTTGTAATGATTAGTAGACTATCTTGCGTTAACTTTGTAGCAATTTTATGCTGCAGACGTGCTTTTTCTTCGTCTGTGAGTCCTTTTGATTGATTCAAGTAAAAGGAAAGCACCACTTTTGAAGCTACTTTATTTACATTTTGCCCGCCAGCACCACTGCTTCGAACAGCCTTGAAAGATACTTCAGTTAAAATAACATCTTTTTCCATCCTTACCATTCATTAACGTGCTGGTGCGCTGGTTTTAACAAATCATTTACGCTTTTTACAGGGTTAAAAGTAGCTAAGGGAACCTCAACAAAAATGGTTGTCCATTTTGCCATAGCACCATTCCATAATCCTGGTAATTCAATCGCTTTTATGGGTTGACCTAAAATTGTTTTTTGGGTAATGATCACTGCATCATGATCTATGTATTCGTTGAGATCAAATTTTTGTCCCTGTGCATTTTTTACCCCACAAACAATATCCACCGGATTAAAATGTGTGGCGCTATTTACGCAGTTTTTTTGATGCTCGTTGGTCAAATCTATTTGTGATGCTTCTACTATTTGGAGCGAAATGCGTCCTTTTTCATCTTGTACCCAAAAAGGCCCACCTCCTGGCTCCCCTTCATTTTTAACCATACCACACACACGTATCGGTCGGTTCAAAATTTTTAGTAAATACTCTCTTTGATAAGCACTTTGGAACATCTGAAAATCAGTCGGCAATGGAGAAGAAAGTTGTTGCACTACAAATAATTTTATTTCTTGAATTAAACCATCATTACTCAGATCTTCAAGTAGTTTATGGATATAGACAAATATTTGATTTTGGATGTATAAAAGCTTTCCTGCCAATACTTTTTGATTATTAATACACTGTTCTTGAGCTGCTTGAGATACATTGTCGATGTTTTTGATGAAAATCACATCGGCATCCACTTGGTTTAAATTTTCAATCAAGGCACCGTGTCCAGCAGGTCTAAAAAGCAAAGAACCATCTGATAATCGAAACGGGTTGTTATGTTCATCTACTGCCAACGTATCTGTAGTTTCATTTTGATACGAAAAATGAACAGCTACATCGGAATGTTTTGAAACAAGAGCTTCAAAATCAGCTTGAAACTCTTCAGAAATTGTAAAATGTATACGGCCTTTCTCGGAACGATCACTCAACTGCTTCGCTTCTGCTATATGCGCTTCCACAGGGGTAATTAGCTGATTATTTTTCAGGTGAAATGGCAAAACACCTTTGGGTTTAGAGGCAAAATCAAGTCCAGTAGTGTGCAATAGTGTATGAATAATAGCGTGTACTTTTTGATCTCTTGAAAAAGTACTATACTCAGGGAAAAGTTCTCTTGTTTTTTCTTTCAATTGGGCATGAAAGGGAAATTTTCGGATGCCTACAATAAACACATTCAAATTTTGATCGCCGGTCTTATTAATGTAGCCCGTTACTGTATCCGTGTTGGGATCAAAATCGTTTAAAAAAGCGTTCAAGAATTGAAACATTCGTGTGGCAGCTCCCGATGCCGGCACAAACTTTTCTAGCCGATGCTTGGATTTTTCGGTGTCAAAATAGCGACTAAAAAACAACTTTTCATCCGACGTGAGGAGTTGTATTCCGTCGCCAACCGTGGCTGATTTCACCAAATGCAAGGGTGCAACACCTTTTTGAAAAAAAGCAAGCTGTTGCTTTATTTTTTCCAATTCATATCCTTTTGATGCAATGTATGCTATATCTTTTTCGCTAAATAGGTTCTCCATGATAAATAGGCAACAATTGCCATGATACTAAAAATAAAATACTGTAAGGAGAGCATTCCTAATCCTCGGTAAGCAAACAAAGGAACGGCAATACAGTCTCCAATAATCCACAAAGTCCAATTCTCAATCTTTTTCAAAGCCATATACCACATCGCTGTAAAAAAGATTCCTGATGTAAAAATATCAATATAATTAGGAATTTCAAGTGTATAATCAAAAAAAACATAAACAAAATAGGTGACGATCATAGTGGCACAAAACATAACGAAACCTAGGTGTTTTTCACGCCTTGTGGTTCTCGAAATTTTTAATTCGGGGGATTGCGCGTTTGGGATCCATCGGTACCAACCATAGATACTCATAATCGAATAATAAACATTCATGGTCATATCGCCAAAATAGGCCGCTTGATACAACAAATACACTGTTATTACAGTTGAAAGTAAGCCTGTTGGGTACACCCAAATATTTTCTTTCTTGGCAAAATAAACACTCAGTATTCCAAAACAAAAGGCTATAAATTCGGCCCAAATTTGAAGCACAGAAGTATTTTTATATTGACTGATAAAAAAATCGATCATACCTTTTGTCTTAAAGCGCAAACAAAAATATAGTTTGCGATGGGTTGAAAATGAATAGCGAAGGGTTCGACTTGCTGGTTAAAATGCAATTCGGCTTGGGTTGTGGTATCCGACAACCTAAAATCGGCTTCAAAAATATGATCGGGAAAACTTATCCCCTTTTCATTTTTAATCTTAAAAATAGCTTCTTTTATTCCCCAAACGGTTGTTGCTTTTGCAATTTGTTCTTCAGTTGAAAGCTGCTCTAAATGCCGAACATCCATATATCGCGAGGTGATTTTTAATGTCTTTTCTTTCTGTATTTCAATATCGATACCTACTTCTTGATCACTGACACAAATGACTGCAAAATCATGTGAGTGCGAAATTGAGATGTACTTATTATTGGGTGATGGATAATGATTAATGGATATAGGATTTTCATTTTCGTACTTCGTACCGTTTACCTCGTGATTTAAATGTGGTTTTCCAGAGGCATCATATGTTAAATCTTCATCAGAATACCCTAGTTGTTGGAGCAACATTCGTACGGCTAAAAATCCTTTTATTTGCGACTCTGATTTCATGCCATCCAAACGCTTTTTTGAACGACAACTTAAAGAAACAGCTCTAAATAATGAAGTTACGTCTTCGGTGATGTGCCAAAAGTACGCCTTAGTAGTCTCGTTTATCGATAAAGTTTGATATAATGGCATTTATATTTTGTTGTTTTTCAAATCTTTAGAAAGCTAAACAATTCACAAATTAATAGAAATCTTTGATAAAATAAAAAGTTATTTTGTAATTTTGCGCTCTAATTTTAGAACATACAAATATACACAATAGATGAGTACACAAACATTACCTTATGTGGCTTATAAAGTGAAAGATATTTCACTTGCGGCTTGGGGAAGAAAAGAGATTGAATTAGCTGAAGCTGAAATGCCCGGATTAATGGCGTTAAGAGCAGAATATGGGGCTAGCCAACCGTTAAAAGGAGCTAGAATTGCAGGATGTTTGCACATGACGATTCAAACGGCGGTTTTAATCGAAACGTTAATTGCTTTAGGGGCTGAAGTAACTTGGTCTTCTTGTAATATTTTCTCAACGCAAGATCAGGCTGCTGCTGCAATTGCCGCTGCTGGAATTCAGGTATATGCTTGGAAAGGATTAAATGAAGAAGATTTTGATTGGTGTATTGAGCAAACGTTATTCTTTGGCGAAGACAGACAACCCTTAAACATGATTTTGGATGATGGTGGCGATTTAACAAACATGGTTATCGACCGTTATCCAGAATTAGTTGCTGGAATCAAAGGTTTATCTGAAGAAACTACAACTGGAGTTCACCGTTTATATGAGAGAGTAAAAGCTGGAACATTACCAATGCCAGCTATCAATGTAAATGATTCAGTTACTAAATCTAAATTTGATAACAAATATGGTTGTAAAGAATCGGCAGTAGATGCCGTACGTCGTGCAACTGATATTATGTTAGCTGGAAAAAGAGTAATCGTTTGTGGATATGGTGACGTAGGAAAAGGAACTGCTGCTTCTTTCCGCGGAGCTGGTTCTATTGTAACTGTTACTGAAATTGACCCAATTTGTGCTTTACAAGCGGCAATGGACGGTTTTGAAGTAAAAAAATTAAATACAGTTATTGGAACTGCTGATATTATCATTACTACTACTGGAAATAAAGATATTGTTTTAGGTGCTCACTTCGAGAAAATGAAAGATAAAACGATTGTTTGTAACATTGGACACTTTGATAACGAAATCGATATGGCTTGGTTGAATAAAAACTTTGGTCACACAAAATCTGAAGTAAAACCGCAAGTTGATATTTACAACGTAAACGGAAAAGATATTATCATCTTAGCTGAAGGTCGTTTAGTAAACTTAGGTTGTGCTACAGGTCACCCAAGTTTTGTAATGAGTAACTCATTTACCAATCAAACCTTAGCGCAAATTGAATTATGGAACAACAGTGCGGCATACAACAACGACGTTTATATGTTACCAAAACATTTAGATGAAAAAGTAGCGATGTTACACTTGGCTAAATTAGGGGTTGAATTAGAAACATTACGCCCAGACCAAGCAGAATATATTGGTGTAGAAGTTCAAGGTCCATTCAAACCTGAGTATTACAGATACTAGTCAATAAACATAGATTAAATTAAAAAACCCTCGCAGTAATGTGAGGGTTTTTTAATTTAATAGAAAAACTACAAGAATTTTAATATTTCAGCTTTCAAGCGATCATATTCTCCTTGAAGAATTAAGCCATTATCCAATAACTTTTTATAATTCTGAAGTTTGGCAAACAATTCATCTTGTGATAAGTGCGCCAATCCTTTTTCTTCTGAAATGGATGCTTCTATTTCGGTATCTTGAATAGCGTTATTTGTAGTCATCAATTCGGCAAAATGCGTTACTTCTTCCGCAACAAATTCTTCGACATTATCGTCTACCGCAGTAGAAAGTGCTTTTGGATTTTTCAACAGATCCATTTGTTCTTTCGCATAGGTATATAATTTACGCGCTTGATTTTTGGGTAAATAATCAACGGTATGCGTTAGCTCGGACTGGGTTGTAAACGTAAAATCGGCCCCTAAAATACCCTCTTTGACAAATGCACCCGCTATATCATCCCAATCATAATCCATAAACTCCATAGACAATCCTAAGTTCTTAGGTTTGCATAAAATAATGCGCTTATTGGTGACTACTATACTATCCGGCAGAATAGTTACCGCTGGTTTTTTTTGTACCGCAATATACCCTACTTCTTCATTTGACATCAAAAGATTCGCTAGTTTAGACGTGATTTTTTCAATCGCCTTAGGATCTTGATCTTCGTTTAATATTTTTTTTAAGTTGTCTATCATAGTTTATTTCAAATTTCTTTATGCAACATTTCTTATACCTACAAGGTATTGAAAACCTTACAAAATTCACTAACAAAAGTAATGCCTAATTTTCTACTTCTTGTATTTCTTGCTGTACTTTTTTCGTTAAACTTTTAAAAACAAGTTCATACGAATGATTGATCAATTCTAGCATCATTTTATTGGAAACATCTTTTTGAAAACGAACCGTATTCCAATGTATTTTACTCATATGATAACCCGGTTCAATGGCTTCATATTCGGCTCGAAGTTCCAAGGCGCGTTCAGGATCGCATTTTAAATTTAGACTTGGCGTTCCTTTTTCCCAATCGGATAACGAGGTTAGACAAAACATTTTTCCGCCTACTTTAAACACCAGTGTGTCTTCATCAAACGGAAAATGCTCGGTGACGCCTTTTTTTGATTGGCAGTATTCGTAGAGTTGTTGAATATCCATAACAATAGTTGGGAGTAATGAGTTTTTAGTTAGGAGTTTTTTATCGTTTAATTTATATTTTACTTGAACCGAATTTATCTGGATTATTCATCATATAATAAATTAGTTTACCAATTTCGGTATTCAAAGCAGTGATGAGTTCGTTGTATTTTATTTCTTCCAAATAACCACATGCTAATGAAAAATCTAACCACACTTGAGTTTCAGAATTTTCTGCTTCTGCATCAGTAAGTTTATTTAAGAAATTTTTTGGATAAATTCTTTTTCAATATGATTCTGTTATTGTTACGGATACACTTCTTGAACTTCTCCTAATTTGATCGGTTAATGAATACTTTTCTTCTTTTGGAAAATTTTTGGACACGTCAAAAATCAAAATGGCTAAAGCAAATGATTTTTTATAAGCTAATAAATCTTTATAATCCATAATTTACACTTTTAAAAACTTAAAACTCCAAACTCCTTACTATAATCTCCCTACTCTAATCTCCTTACTCCAAACTATACAAAACCGGTTTACTCGGACTCGCATCATTCTCAAACGAAGCAAATTGTAAATTCAAAATATAACTTCCGTCTTTAACTGAATCGTCTACATAAATCATTTCGGTAATGGTACAATTAAATCGGGCGTCATCATTTACGTGATTAACGTCTTTCACATTCCAAAAGGCTTTGTGTGCCAATAATTTTCCTTCGTCGTGTTCTCTGTCGACACTTGGCAAATCAATGAGCAAATGCTGAATTCCTTTTTCCCGGATAAAAATAGCAGCCGCTTCTTCCAAATAAGGCGGATTGGTATTGGAATAATTCAGATGCTTTTTAGTTTCAAGATTAGGTAATGTTCTAATAACGATGGCTTCTGGCAAATTTTCTCCTAAAGTAATTTCAATTTGCTCTTTTGTAATAATTAAATCTTCTCCAACGCTTTTTGGTTCTACCGAAATTAATTCTGCAGTAAAGAAAAATTGTTTCAAACATTGATTAATAGAATAAAATTCGCGAGTTATATGTCCTAAACATTCCGTATGCGTTCCATGTGCATGCGGATTGAAGAAAATATTATTGAAATTCGTTGACGATTTGCCTTCCGAAACCTTACCAATCCAATCGCCCATAGTTACGGGTTCAATTTCAGGTATATTTTGGTACCAAGCTATTGGATTTTTGTCGGAATTGGTCAACGGTATAGAAATATCAATAGGCTTAGATAAATCAATTTGTAAGTTGTTTATTGTTGCTTTCATAATTTTTAACCGCAAAGAGCGAAAGGTTTTACGCAAGGTTCGCCATGTTTAGTTTTTGATTGTGGCTTCATTGTGTTTTAGTAGTTACTATTCCAAATTTAATAAAAACAAATCACTCGCAATTCCATCACACAAAAACTTTCCTTTTTTTGTAGTACGTAATATGTTATCATCCAAGAAAAGTAAATGATCGTCAATGAACTTTGCCGCTTGCTGGTTGAGATACTGCAAATATGTTTTTCCAAATTCTAATTCGATTCGTTCTAACGAAACACCCCAAATCGTGCGCAAACCAGTCATAATATATTCGTTATAACGGTCGGTTTTTGTTAAGGTCTCCATTTCGATGGGTAATTTATTTTCTTGAATGGATTTGATGTACAACGAATTGTTTGAAACATTCCAACCTCGATTATTTCCATCATAACTATGTGCCGAAGGCCCAATTCCGATGTATTTTTTACCCAACCAATAACTGGAATTGTTTTTTGAAAAATAATTTTCTTTTCCAAAATTGGACAATTCGTAATGAATAAACCCACTTTCTGAAAGTTTATCGACCAAAATTTGAAAATGCGCTTGAGCCACTTCATCATCAGGCGGCAGAATGATTCCTTTTTCAACAAACGAATGCAAAGCGGTTTTAGGCTCAACCGTTAAAGCATAACTCGAAATGTGCGGCACATTAAAAGACAGAGCGGTTTCGATATTTTGGAGCCATTTATCTGGGGACATTTGAGGAATACCATAAATCAAATCAATGGAAATATTATCAAAGTATTGCGTGGCGATTTCGAGACAGTTTTTAGCTTCTTCCACATTGTGTGCGCGATTCATCAGCTTTAAATCGTCTTCAAAAAAAGATTGAATGCCAATGGATAAACGATTCACAGGCGAATTGGCTAATTCACGGATTGTAACTTCATTTAAATCATCGGGGTTAGCTTCAACTGTAATTTCGGGGTTGTCTGCAACTTTGTAATTTCGAAACACTTCATCAATCAAAAATTTCAAATCTGCAATTCGCAAGATAGAAGGCGTACCGCCACCAAAGTAAATGGTTTCAATTGTTTCGGGGATGGGTGATAGGGGATGGGTGACGGATGTGAATTTACTTCGCAATTGAATTTCTTTTGCCAATGCTGCAACCATTTCGTCTTTCTTCTTTAACGAAGTCGAAAAATGAAAGTCACAATAATGACAAGCTTGCTTGCAAAAAGGGATGTGGATGTAAATTCCGCTCATTTCATTTTATTACTCGATTTTCATTGTTTTTAACAAAAGCATCCCAACCCGAATAACTTTTTTCACCAATTACTTTCCCTGAATTGAAAAAATGACAAACCGCTGCTGCCAAACCATCCGTAGAATCAAGATTTTTGGGTAATTCCTTTAAACCTAATAGCTGTTGAAGCATTTTAGCAACTTGTTCTTTGCTGGCATTTCCGTTTCCGGTTATGGCCATTTTAATTTTTTTGGGTTCGTATTCGGTAATCGGAATATCCCTAGAAAGACCGGCAGCCATAGCGACTCCTTGTGCGCGTCCGAGTTTCAACATGGATTGCACATTTTTACCAAAGAACGGAGCTTCAATAGCAATTTCATCGGGGTTATGGGTGTCAATTAATTCGATCGTTCGTTCAAAAATGACCCGTAGTTTTTGATAATGGTTGTCATATTTTGACAAGATCAATTCATTCAACTGTACAAATTCCATTTTTTTATTGACCACCTTTATCAACCCGAAACCCATAATAGTGGTTCCAGGATCAATACCTAATATGATACGTTCGTTTGCCAATGAAAATTATTTTTCTACTTTAATGATTACCGGAAGTATGAACTGCGTTTTAACTTTTATACCCCGTTTAATGGCAGGCTCTACTTTAGGAAAATTGGCCAATCGGGCCATTAAAATACTGTCTGCTTTTATTTTATCATACGCCACACTGTCTTTTAAAAATTGGGGCTCAAATTGCAAACTTGCATCTGGATGTATGGTCACTTTAACCGATATGGTATCGGTTTCAGGATAAAGCATTTTAAGGGTATCTAACCCTATTCGCTCTTGAATTGTTTGTGCTAAATAATCAAAAAAACATTGCTTCTTAACAGCAGGATCTTTAATGGTATCGCATGTAAGGACTGATGGGAACTCGTCTACTTCTTTCCAGTTGATTTTTTGCAATTCTTGTTGCAACAATTGATTTTCGTCGGGTACTTTTTTATCAAATAATTGACACGAATATAAGAGTACAGTCGCTACAATAAGTTGGATTGTTTTTTTCATGTTAATATTCCATCTGAAATTTTATAGGCAAAGCTTACTTTTAAAGGCTTGGTGTTACAAAATGCAAATTACCTAACTTATGCTGAACAAAGTTATAAAATTGTTAGACATGAACTACTATCTTTAGGATTACTTTTGATGCAATAACGTATTCGTTAAATTGGCATACAGTTATCATAACCTAAGTGGTTATTCATTCATTAAGGTATTAAATCAAAAAAGCCTTGCATAAATGCAAAGCTTTTCATTGGTCTAACTACTAAACCTAATCCCAATTGCTTGGGAATAAACAACACAACTATCGTGATTTTGATGCCTTTTGTGTACAACATCAAAAAACCTTTTTTGGGCAAAAAAGCACTTCAATTCCTCGAAGTGCTTTTTATTTTTCTGGCGGTCTGGACGGGACTCGAACCCGCGACCCCATGCGTGACAGGCATGTATTCTAACCAACTGAACTACCAAACCAGTGCATTTTTACCTTTTTCTTTATGAATAAAGGGCTAGGTAAACTTGATTGCGAGTGCAAATATACTACGCTTTTTGATTCCTGCAAATATTTTTTCAAAAAAAGGCAAACTTTTTTCGAGGACCCTAGGCAAACTTTTGTTTTTCAACCAAATAGGTTGTCATTATTTTTTCAAAAGTTTCACCAATCGCAACTGGTATATATTTTATTTGATATTGAAAGCATGTAGCTTCAATGGTTTTGAAATAGGTACTCATGAATTTTTGATAGGCATCTTGGCTGTTTTCGGCAAAAATTTGAACCGTTTCACCAGTTTCAATATCTATAAATTTTCTAGGGGCCGTATCAAAATCAAAATCCAATTCGGTTTTTGGATCATACACATGAAACACCACAACTTTATGTTTGTTGTGTTTTAAATGTTGCAATGCTTTAAAAATTTTATCATTATCCTCATTTTGAAACATATCCGTAAACAAAATTACCATGGATCGACGGTGTAAATTTTCAGCAATTTGATGCAAATAGGTAACGGTGTCCGTTGTTTTTGTTGCATTATTGCTTGAAATTATCGCTTCTAATTGATGCAAAATCATGCGGTGGTGACGGTCGCTGCCTTTTTCGGGAGCATAATATTCATAGTGATTCGAATATATACTTAGCCCCACGGCATCTCGTTGTTTCTTTAGCAAGTTCATCAATACGGCAGAAGCCAATACAGAAAATCCAATTTTATTTTCAAAAAAAAGCTGCTGATTGCTCAACTTAGGATAATGCATGGAGGAAGAATTGTCGAGAATCAAATGACACCTTAAATTGGTTTCTTCCTCATATCGCTTGGTATACAAACGATCGGTTTTAGCAAATAATTTCCAATCCAAATGCTTGGTACTTTCACCAGGATTATAGGTTTTGTGTTCAGCAAACTCAGCCGAAAAACCGTGAAATGGTGATTTGTGCATTCCCGAAATAAAACCCTCCACAATTTGATTGGCCAAAAGTTCTAGATGTTCAAAACGCGCAATTCTTTCTATTTGCTGATCTAAATTCATACGTTCAAAGATAGGAAAAGATTTTATTTACAGGTGAAAGGTTATGGATAAAAGGTTATGGATAAAAAAAGGCCCAACTTTCGTTGAACCTTTTTCATAATTTTATAATAATGTTCTAAAGTAACGCATCAATAGCGTCTGTATAGGTTTTCTTAGGTGCTACACCTACTTGTCTTCCTACCACTTCTCCGTTTTGAAAAATCAAAACCGTTGGAATATTACGTACACCATATTTAGCAGCAAATTCTTGATTTGCATCTACGTCTACTTTACCAACTACTGCTTTCCCTTCATACTCACTGTGGATTTCATCAATAACGGGTCCGACCATTCTACAAGGTCCACACCAAGCTGCCCAAAAATCTACTACTACTGGTTTGTCTGATTTCAATACTACTTCATCAAAAGTAGCATCTGTTATTGCTAATGCCATATGTTCTTTATTTTATTAT
>NZ_JBILKB010000053.1:0-14578 GCF_044376915.1 Flavobacterium sp. | reverse complement strand
CGCAATATTCCGAAAACAAATCCATTGATTCCAATTTTTTTGATGGTCTCGATTTCAGATTTCATTTGTTCAAATTCTACTTCTGAGTAAATGAAATTTCCACCCCTCGGACGAATCATTACATATAAATCGATGGTCAAATTTTCTCGAGCTTGTTGAATGATTTCAATAGAAGGTGTTGTTCCACCAACTGACATGTCTGCACATAATTCCACGCGATCAGCTCCAGCTTTTTGTGCTATTAGAGCAGATTCAAGGTTAAAACAAGCGATTTCTATTTTTTTTTCTTGGATCATAAATTATTTCAAAAAGTAATTGGCATCCAGTAATCGATTTCCTGTGGCATCGTGAACGGCATAATTGAAACCTCCTTGCACACAATAGGATCCGTAGTCCCCTTTTTTATTCAGCGCAATAAATCCAACTTGGATGTCTTTTAATTCCTTACCTCTATTTTGAGTGAGTTTTACAATGCGCATAACGGCTTCTTCACAGGCTTTTTGTGGTGTTAATCCTTGACGCATTAATTCCACAACGAGATGACAACCCGAAATTCGAATAACTTCCTCTCCATGACCGGTAGCTGTAGCCGCCCCAATTTCATTATCAACATACAAACCGGCGCCAATTAATGGAGAATCGCCCACACGTCCATGCATTTTAAATGCCATTCCACTAGTAGTACAAGCCCCAGATAAATTACCATTAGCGTCTAAAGCAATCATTCCAATGGTATCATGGTTTTCAATATTCGCAATGGGTTTGTATTGACTGGTTTTTAACCACTCTTTCCATTCCTTTTCTGAAGCTTCCACTAACAAATTCTCTTTTTTGAATCCTTGAGCAATAGCAAATTGCAAAGCACCTTCGCCAACCAACATTACATGTGGTGTTTTCTCCATAACGGCACGCGCTACGGAAATAGGATGTTTGATGTGTTCCAAACAAGCAACCGAACCAATATTCGAAAGTTCGTCCATGATACAAGCATCTAATGTTACGCGACCATCTCTATCGGGACGTCCACCATACCCAACACTGCGCTCATTGGGATCGCCTTCTGGAATTTTCACTCCTGCTTCTACAGCGTCCAAAGCACGACCATTTTTGCTTAAAATTTCCCATGCGGCGGCATTGGCTTGTAGTCCAAAATTCCAAGTTGAAAGCACAATTGGTTTAGTACTTTTTATGGGAGCCGTGATATTTTCGCCACGGGATTCACTTTTAAATGCCTGAAAGGCAAGACCGGCAGATGCTAATGCTGTTGTCTTTAAAAAATTTCTTCTATTTGTCATTATTCTACACTTATTTCGTCAATAAACAACCAACTATTAGAACCCGCTCCAGGTTTTCCATCGGGGATGATGCCATTATTTTGGGCAATAACTCTTATCTTTTGTACCCTTTGCTTATCAAAATTAACCACCAATTTTCCATTATTTTGTTCCATTTCTTCAGCAGAAATCACTGCAACCTGTTCGAAATTTTCTCCTTCTTCTGCTACCCAAATGGTAATATTTTTAGGATAATAAATCCAACTCGCTGGCGCTGTTAATGTGGAAATTTCGACTTTTGAAACGGTTAATACTGTCCCTAAATCAATCGTTGCATGCAAGTCTTTGCCCCAAAATCCCAACCAATCTCTTCCAAATTTTGAAGTGTTTCCTTTCATGCCGTCTACTAGGGTAAATCCGCCTCCTATTCCATAATTTTCGTGGGGTTGGTGGAGCAACTCAATCGTTTTACCGGTTGATTTTGAAATCGCAAACAACTGCTGAAGGGTCGCACTTTTGGCTTTATTATTTTCAAAATAGGCGGCTTTTATGGTCTGATTAGCTGTTACTAGAATTGGTTTTTCATAGACCAACGATGAAGCACTTGGCTCCGAGCCATCCGTTGTATATTTGATCCCCTTGGGATGCACCGATTGCAATTCGAATGCAACCCCATTTTCTGCGGGATGTACTTTTGAAGTCACTTCAAAGAGGGCTTTACTGTAGTTGATGCCTTTATGGTCGTATACCGAAAAGTGTTGGATCAATCGTTGTTCAAAATTTTTATATTTTGAAGAATCCGAAGTTCCCCAAAGCACTTCAGAAAGGGCGGCCATTCGAGGAATGATCATGTATTCAACGTGTTCTGGAGTGTTCATGTATTCGGTCCAAACGTTAGCTTGGGCTCCTAAAATATAAGTAGCTTCTTCGGGAGTAAGTTCCTTTGGAATGGGATTAAACGCATATACTTTTTCGACATTGGTATAGCCACCAATGGCGATGGGTTCATTTTTGGGTTCGCCCTGATAATGATCAAAATAACAATGCGAACCGGGAGTCATCACAACAAAATGTTTTTCTTTGGCTGCCGAAATTCCACCTTCGGTACCTCGCCAACTCATAACAGCAGCGTTAGGGGCTAATCCGCCTTCTAAAATTTCATCCCACCCGATGATTTTTCGACCCTTACTGTTTACAAATTTTTCAATACGTTGAATAAAATAGCTTTGCAATTCGTGTTCGTCTTTTAATCCTTTTTCTACTATTATTTTTTGGCAATGGGTGCAATTTTTCCATCTGGTTTTTGGACATTCATCACCTCCAATATGGATGTATTCGGATGGAAACAATGCCATAACTTCGGTAAGCACATTTTCTAAAAAGGTAAATGTTTCTTCTTTTGGGCAATACACATCGTCAAAAACACCCCATTTTTTAGCTACTTCAAAAGGGCCACCCGTACAGGATAATTCGGGGTAAGCGGCCAACGCAGCGAGTGAATGTCCTGGCATTTCAATTTCGGGAACAATAGTGATGTGACGTGCAGTAGCATAGGCTACAATTTCTTTGATTTCGTCTTGGGTATAAAATCCCCCATAATGAAGGGAATCAAACTTTTGTTCGTTATAATGACCCACCATTGAACCTTCGCGCCAAGCGCCAAATTGGGTTAATTTAGGATATTTTTTTATCTCGATGCGCCACCCTTGATCTTCGGTTAAATGCCAATGAAAGGTGTTCATTTTATACATTGCTATATAATCAATGTATTTTTTGATGAATTCGGCAGGAAAGAAATGACGACCTACATCTAAATGCATGCCACGCCATTTGAATTTGGGATGATCAACTATTTCTAAACAAGGTATTTTGATATCCGAATTGTGCTCAAATGGAATGAGTTGTAAAAGTGTTTGAATCCCGTAAAAAATGCCTTGATTGTATGCTGCTTTTACAGTGATTGATTTTGCAGCAACCTCTAATATATAATCTTCTTTAAAATCACTTGCATTGGGGTCCTCAACATCAAAAACTAAATTAATTGTTGCTACAGATTTTGGCACCCTTTTTACAATTTTCAAATCCAAACCCGTTTGGCTTTTTATGCTCTCTTTTAGGAATAAAGCTTCAAAAGAAGTTACATCGTTGGTTTGAATAACTGTTTTGGAATGGAGCACAAAAGAGCCTGATTGGTAGCTTATATTTTGTGGCATGGGAATCAAAGACAAATTGGATTGTCCAAAACCTATTGCAGTTAAAAAAATAGCGATTAGTATGTATTTACGTTTCATGTTGGCCAAATATATTCTATAAAAATAAATAAAAAAACCGCACATTGCTGTGCGGTTTCTATTATTTTATAAAAGTTTAGATTATTTTAAAGCCTCTACTTTTGCTTTAACGTCTTCTAGTGAACCTTCAAAAACTTGAACATTTACATTCCCTTTCTCAGAAGTAGTAACCGTTGCTTTAGCTTTTCCATTCACATTTTTGATTTCAACTTTAACGTTTTTATCTGCATCCATTGCACAACAAGCTTTTGCACCTTCTTTGGCGATAAATTTACCGTTAGCATCGTAGTGCGACATGCAAATTTCTTTTTCTTCTGCTGAACAACCTAATGAATCACACATTTTAGCACATGCATCTTTAGTCATTGTAGCACATTTTGACATATCACATTTTCCTACTTTTGTAGAAGAAGTAGTATTCATTTCGATAATGGTATATTTCATTTCTTTTTTAACACCTTCTGAATGTCCACCTAATATTGGGGCAATTACCAATCCAATTAAACACGTTAATTTAATTAAGATGTTCATTGATGGCCCTGATGTATCTTTGAATGGATCACCAACTGTATCTCCAGTTACTGCTGCTTTGTGTGCATCTGAACCTTTATACGTCATTTCTCCGTTGATTTCAACACCTGCTTCGAATGATTTTTTAGCATTGTCCCAAGCGCCACCAGCGTTGTTTTGGAATACTGCCCAAAGAACACCTGAAACGGTTACCCCTGCCATATAGCCGCCTAACATTTCAGCGATTAATTGGTTGTTATCTCCGTAAACTAATTTTCCTAAAAGTACAATAGCAATTGGGAAACCAATCGTTAAAATACCTGGCAACATCATTTCGCGTAAAGCGGCTTTTGTAGAAATTTCAACACATTTTCCGTATTCTGGTTTGCCTGTTCCTTCCATGATACCTGGAATTTCTTTGAACTGACGACGCACTTCATATACCATGTCCATTGCAGCTTTTCCTACTGAATTCATTGCTAATGCAGAGAACACAACTGGAATCATACCTCCAACGAATAACATTGCTAATACTGGTGCTTTGAAAATATTAATACCATCAATTCCAGTAAACGTTACATAAGCAGCAAATAAAGCTAAAGATGTTAACGCTGCAGAAGCGATTGCAAAACCTTTACCTGTTGCAGCAGTAGTATTACCTACTGAATCTAAAATATCTGTTCTAGTACGAACTTCTTTTGGTAATTCACTCATTTCAGCGATTCCACCTGCGTTATCCGAAATGGGTCCGAAAGCATCGATCGCTAATTGCATTGCTGTTGTTGCCATCATTGCTGAAGCTGCTAAAGCTACACCATAGAAACCTGCAAAAGCATATGAAGCCCAAATGGCCCCCGCGAATAATAATACTGTTGGAAAAGTAGAAATCATACCTGTTGCTAAACCAGCGATTACGTTTGTTCCTGCACCAGTTGATGATTTTTGTACGATGGCCAATACTGGTTTTGTACCTAATCCAGTGTAATATTCTGTTACCGATGAAATAACTCCACCTACAACTAAACCAACAATGGTAGCGAAGAATACACGCATCGAAGAAATTTCTTTTGCTCCTTCACCATAAAAATCCATGGTCATTACTTCTGGCAACATAAAATCTACCAAGAAATAACAAGAAATAGCTGTTAAAATAATTGAAACCCAGTTTCCTTTATTTAAAGCCCCTTGTACTTGTGCCTCTTTAGCATCATCACTTGAAATTTTCACTAACATTGTTCCAATGATAGAAAATAAAATTCCGAAACCAGCGATGGCCATTGGTAATAAGATTGGTCCGATTCCACCGAATCCTTTATCAACAATATTACCACCCATATCTTTAATCACATAATTCCCTAATACCATAGCCGCAAGAACGGTTGCCACATAAGAACCGAATAAATCGGCACCCATACCTGCAACGTCTCCTACGTTATCTCCAACGTTATCTGCAATAGTCGCTGGATTACGTGGATCATCTTCTGGAATACCTGCTTCTACTTTTCCTACTAAGTCAGCTCCTACATCGGCAGCCTTCGTATAAATACCACCTCCAACACGAGCAAACAAAGCAATTGATTCAGCTCCAAGAGAAAATCCAGCCAATGTTTCTAACACTACTGTCATTCCTTCTGTATCGGTCCATACCCCACCCATGAATAAGTGGAAGAAAATTATAAAAAATGCTGTCAATCCTAAAACCGCTAAACCAGCCACTCCAAGACCCATAACTGTTCCGCCACCAAAAGAAACTTTTAATGCTTGTGGTAAACTCGTACGAGCAGCTTGTGTAGTTCTAACATTTGTTTTTGTAGCAATTTTCATCCCCATGTTTCCCGCTAGAGCAGAAAATATAGCCCCAAAAATAAATGCTACAACAATTAATAAATGTGTTTTCACACCTGGAATAAAAGTAATTCCTGCTAAAACAATACTTGCTAAAAGCACAAATATTGCTAATAATCTGTATTCTGCTTTTAAGAATGCTAATGCTCCTTCGTAGATGTAATCTGAAATTTCTTTCATTTTTCCATCACCAGCATCTTGTTTTAATACCCATGCTCTTTTGGCAGCCATAAAAGCTAAACCAATCAACGCCATTACTATTGGCACATAAATCATCATTGATTCCATAAAAAATAAATTTTGTTCTTAATTTTATCGGATGCAAAAATAACAATTTTTTAAGAACTTATACAATTTGTGTAGTTTTATAAAAACAAATGTGCAAAATTTGTATAGCTTACTCAAATATTACCAAAAATAAACGCTTATTTCTACAACTATTCGCCAACAATTAGATGTTACACAATTACATTTTTTGGATTTTTTACACAGAATAGTGTATCATCAGAGAAATTAAGGACACCCCCCCTTAGTTTTCATTAATTTGAGATTAATAATGAAAAAAAATCTGAATTAATGCTGTTCGGATGTTTAGTTCATTTAATGGCAAATCGTATGTTTACTATTCAAAATAGCAACAATATAGGATTGAAAAAAAATCAACTGTATTTTTATTCCTTATTTGAAACTCCGTAGATAGGAGTAAAATAATAGTTAGAATGTAGATTTCGTTAAAAAAATTAAGGTATTGATCAACAAATTTTTAAACACAAATAGTAAAATTTGAGCCATCGTCGAACTAAAAATAAAATCCAAATGAAGCTCTAACAGCAAATTTTCTAGCATTTGGCATTTCTAAATAACTTCCTCGCCAAGCACAATCAATACGTAATACTTTAAAAATATTTCCAACTCCAGCATTGTATTCCCAGTAAACGTCCTCTGGAGCAACATATTGTAACCCGGAAGCATTGAGTATTTTGTTATTTTCAGATACCCTACCATAAACACCTTTAATTCCTACAATTTCTCGCAAATTTAATTTTCTTAAGTAAGGAATTCTTGAAAACAATCGGCCATTAAAATGGTGTTCCAAATGCATGGAAACATATTCATCCGCCACAAAATCATAATAGTCTAATAAATTATAGGTGTTTTCAATTACAAACCATGATTGATTTCCAGGAATCACTCCCATCAAACCCAAAGGAACCTCTCCAAAAATTTTCCCAGTTTCAAAGGTGGTAAACAATCGCCCAAAACCCCCAATTAATGTCGGTTGGCGGTAATAAAGTTGCAATTTTTGATAATTAAAATCACTATTTAAAACTCCCTTTATTCCGTTGCTGTAACTGACAAAAAAACGGGCATAATTAAAATCAACATCCAAACGATCTACACCATAACCAACGGTTTTTCGCTTTGGAGTATATTCAGCAATAATATTTATTTCTGATTGCTTAACCTGATTATTAATTTTTGCCTGTGTCAAATCTGTGTAGTAATCCAAACTAAAGTCACTTGATGCGGACTTTAAAGTCCTATAGGTCAAATTTGTTTGAAAAGTAAAATTCTTTAACGGCTCTATCTCAATACCTAAAGTGGTAAGATTTACAGAAGTTAATTGATTATTTACACCACTTGCAAAAAGTGCAGATGATGCAAAACTTCTTCCTAAAACGTCATTAGAAGTGGTCAAACTAACACCCATCTGTTCCACATCTCGACGATTACCAACCGATAATATTACCCTTTTATTTGGATTCACCATCCATCTTCCAGAAATTCCGTATTTGAATTGATTGTCTTCAAATCCATAGGCAGTATACCCCTGAATACGCCAAATATCATTAGATCCAAAGTAGGTTCTACCGCCAATTCGTATGCGCTGACCTTCGACATCATTAAATCCAAAAGTGGAAAAAATTGGACCAAAATCCATTTTTAATTTTGGTATTTCAATATACCCACTTCCTAATATTGATGCTAAACTATATATTCGTTTAAATCGCGGTACTTCTTTTAAAGTATCTAACATCTTATAGATACCCGCTTCATTTTTATTTAAATTTTCAAATCGGTTTTCGAGCCAAAATTCATCCGATTTGTTATACACCGAATTGTCATAAAAATTGACTTCTTCTTTGTAAAATTTATCTCCTTTTGGTTGGTCAAATTGATGATTTCTGAAAAGTGTTGTACGTTTTCCATAAACCCCTTTGGCTTCATCTTTCTTTGAAAAACTAAAATCAGACATCATATAATCTCGGGTAAGCAAAAATACAGAGTCGTTCATTACTTCAAACTCTTGCTCAATATAGATCTCTTTTACCCAATTGATATTAGCACTTTTACTTGCCTCCAAATTAATTTTTTTAATGGCAAAAGTGCTGTCATTTACCCAAAAATCACCTTTAAATGTTAATTCGTTTTTTCGCCGGGGATAATATATAATATTATAACACCATTTATTATCTATATACATACTATCAGCAAGCACATAGTTGTATACATTAATTCCCGTTCGCGATAACGGACTCACAAAATCTTTATCAAAGAATTTCAGGTAATTATCGTATATGTCATAATCTGCATACAAATCTTTAATGAACGTATTTACACCGTCGCCACTACCTAGGCCCGAATTTTTATTGGCCGTGGTGATCTCTTTTGTTCTTTTAGTTGTATTGTCTCCATATACTTGACTTAACGTCTCATTAATAAAAATTGGTAAAAAGGATTTCCCGGATATTTTAGACGTGTCAATTTGCTTAAATATAAATTCCATTCCTTTGAAAACTTTGTTTTTCATGAAAGCAGAATCGATTGTATTTAAGTCAAATTCAACCTTTTCATATTTGTCGTATTGGTATTGCTTGAACATTTTGAGGCCGTTCTTTCGTCTTCGCTCCCAAATTTTTCTCAAAATATCTATTGCAGGATTGTTCTTTTTGGAGGTTTTTCCAGTATAAATTGTAACTTCATCTAAAGACACACCCGACTTCAATACAATTTTAAGATCCTTATTCAATCCCGGGGCTAACTTAATTTGGACGCTATCATAACCTACAAAAGAAACAACTAAAATTGAATAATTTTCGTTCGATTCAAAATAAAAATCCCCATTATCATCGGTAATAACACCTTCTTTCGATCCTTTCAAGATCACGTTTGCAAAAGCTATGGGTTCATTTTTCTCGTCTACAACTTTTCCGCCTACTTTTGTTTGACCAAAAATTAGATTGATAAAAAATAACGCAAAAAATAATAATTTCTTTTTCATAATTACAAACAAAAACTTCATCAGTTTGTGTACTGATGAAGTTTCAAATATAATACGTTTTAGTTATTTATAGGTAACTTTTCGTACAGCTTTTATAACATCCTGAGCATTAGGTAACCATTCTTTCAATAGCGAAGGTGAATAAGGCGCTGGTGTATCTGCAGTTGTAATTCTTTGTACCGGTGCATCTAAAAAATCAAATGCTCTTTCTTGCACCATGTACGTGATTTCTGAAGCAACAGAGGCAAACGGCCACGCTTCTTCTAACACTACCAATCTATTGGTTTTCTTCACGGATGTCAAAATCGTATCGTAATCCATAGGTCGCACTGTTCTCAAATCAATGATCTCACAAGAAATCCCTTCTTTAGCCAATTCATCAGCTGCTAAATGGGCCTCTTTGATGATTTTTCCAAAAGATACAATTGTTACATCCGTACCTTCTCTTTTAATATCTGCAACTCCTAACGGAATCGTATATTCTCCTTCTGGAACCTCTCCTTTATCGCCATACATTTGTTCTGACTCCATGAAAATAACAGGATCATTATCACGAATTGCCGCTTTTAATAGCCCTTTTGCATCATACACAGTTGAAGGAACTACTACTTTTAATCCGGGAGTATTGGCAAACCAATTTTCGAAAGCTTGTGAATGCGTAGCACCCAATTGACCTGCAGAAGCTGTTGGACCTCTAAATACCATTGGCATTGGGAATTGTCCTGCAGACATTTGTCGCATTTTTGCTGCGTTATTGATGATTTGATCGATCCCAACTAGTGAGAAGTTGAATGTCATAAATTCTACAATAGGACGATTACCATTCATAGCCGAACCTACTGCAATACCCGCAAAACCTAATTCTGCAATGGGTGTATCAATGACACGTTTTGGCCCAAACTCATCAAGCATCCCTTTAGACGCTTTGTAAGCCCCATTGTATTCTGCTACTTCTTCACCCATTAAGTAAATCGATTCATCGCGACGCATCTCTTCGCTCATCGCTTCACAAATTGCTTCTCTAAATTGTATCGTTCTCATGAAATTAATTTCTAATTGAATTATGATTCGCAAAAATAGGAAAAATAACATTATCCTTTTGCGTTATCTAAAAAAATCATTTTTTTTCTACTAAATCGTTTTAGTTGATAATATGTTTAAAAACAGTTCAAATTAGGATTTTAAATTGCATTTTAAATCGAAAAATTGATTTTTTGGTAAGAAATTCGCATTTATTATGCGTGCATAGTTTTTTATTTCAATTTATTTTGTATTTTCGTAGCTGTATAATAGAACACTAAATTCGTATCAAATGAAAATATTAGTTTGCATCAGTCACGTACCTGATACTACTTCAAAAATTAATTTTACCAATGGTGACAGTGAGTTTGACACCAATGGAGTACAATTTGTTATCAATCCAAATGATGAATTCGGTTTAACCCGTGCCATTTGGTTTAAAGAGCAACAAGGTGCAATAGTAACTGTTGTAAATGTAGGTGGAGCGGATGCCGAAGCTACCTTGAGAAAAGCTCTGGCAATTGGCGCCGACGAAGCTATTCGTATCAATGCTACACCAACTGACGGTTTATTTGTAGCCAAACAACTAGCAAAAGTAGTGAAAGATGGTGGTTATGATTTAGTTATCGCTGGAAAAGAATCACTAGATTATAATGGCGGAATGGTTCCAGGTATGCTTGCTGGTATTCTTGGGTACAACTTTGTAAACGCTTGTGTAGGAATAGACCTCAACGGAAACGAAGCCAAAGTAACGCGTGAAATTGATGGTGGGAAAGAAATTATTTCGGCCGAACTACCATTAATTGTTGGTGGACAAAAAGGGATTGTAGAAGAAAAAGACTTACGAATTCCAAACATGAGAGGCATCATGATGGCACGAACAAAAGCACTTACCATAGCAGAACCAACAAGTGATGCTGCTGCTACCCAATCCATTAAATTTGAAAAACCAGCTGCAAAATCAGCTGTAAAATTAGTGAATGCAGATAATTTAGATGAATTAATTAGTTTATTACACAACGAAGCGAAAGTTATTTAGTAAATCATTGTTCCGTTTAAGTGTTTCGTTAACACTTAAACTTTAAAACATTTTAAACTCTTAAACGTAAAAATTATGTCTATACTCATATATGCTGAATCAGCTGAAGGAAAAATAAAAAAAGTAGCCTTTGAATTAGCCTCTTACGCAAAAAAAGTAGCTTCTTCCATGGGAACAACAGTTACTGCAGTAACTATAAATAATGCAGAAAATAGCGCTTTAGCAACTTATGGTGTTGACAAAGTGGTAACCGTTTCAAACGATAAATTAAATAACTTTAGTGCAAAGGCTTACGCCGATGTAATTGCTCAAGTTGCTAAAAAAGAAGGCGCACAAATTGTGTTGATTTCTTCGTCAACTGATAGCTTATATGTTGCTCCATTGGTAGCAGTAGCTTTGGAAGCTGGTTATGCATCAAATGTAGTGGCTTTACCAGAAAGCACTTCGCCTTTCCAAGTAAAAAGAACCGCTTTTTCAAACAAAGCGTTTAATTTAACTGAAATAAATACGTCTGTTAAAGTTTTGGGTATTGCAAAAAATTCATTCGGATTAATTGAAAATGCATCTTCATTAACGGAAGAAAGCTTTACTCCATCTTTAAATGATGCTGATTTTGGCCTCAAAGTACAAAGCGTAGAAAAAGTATCCGGCAAGGTAACCATTGCAGATGCCGAAATTGTGGTTTCTGCAGGTCGCGGAATGAAAGGTCCAGAAAATTGGGGCATGATTGAAGAATTAGCTTCATTATTAGGCGCTGCTACAGCGTGTTCAAAACCGGTTTCTGACATTGGTTGGAGACCACACAGCGAACACGTTGGTCAAACCGGAAAACCAGTCGCAGCTAACTTGTATATTGCAGTAGGAATTTCAGGAGCAATCCAACATATTGCAGGTATCAACTCTTCAAAAGTAAAAGTAGTTATCAACACCGATCCAGAAGCACCATTCTTTAAAGTAGCTGATTATGGCATTGTAGGAGATGCCTTTACAGTAGTACCTCAATTGATTGAAAAATTAAAGGCTTTCAAAGCCAGCAATTCGTAATACAATATTTGGTTAATAACTAAATTAAATTAAATGAGAGTTATCTTTGTTAAGATAGCTCTTTTTTTTATTTTTGAAGCGAAAGGTTCAACTACAATGAATGCGTTTCAAATTTAGTATCATTTAGCATAATTACAACCCCAATAATGAGTCTTGTAAAATTACATATCAAAGGCATTTCCTACAGTCAGACCCAAAATGGAGCCTACGCTTTAATTTTAAATGAAGCTGATGGAGATCGACAATTGCCAATCGTAATTGGCGCCTTTGAGGCACAATCTATTGCCATTGCACTAGAAAAAGAAATCAAACCTCCTCGCCCGTTAACTCACGATTTATTTAAAAGTTTTGCCGACCGGTTTGACATCGTTGTAAAACAAGTTATTATTCATAAATTGGTTGATGGTGTGTTTTTCTCAAGCATTATTTGTGAGCGCGATAAAATTGAAGAAATTATTGATGCTAGAACATCTGATGCAATTGCGTTGGCTATTCGTTTTCATGCGCCAATTTTTACCTACAAAAACATCCTAGACAAAGCCGGCATTTATTTGAACATCAATCCAGCAGAAAACGAAGATATGGAAGATCCCGGTGCCATTTTATCAGAACCGGAAACATTTGGAGCCACTGAAGATGTTGCTCCACAAACCGAAGGTTATTTAAGGCATTCTATCAAAGAATTATACGAACAACTAGAAGCCGCAGTTCAAAACGAAGATTACGAAAAAGCCGCCAAAATACGAGATGCAATCTCAAAAAAAGAATCTTAAACCACTAAAATAGGCTATTATGAATATAAAATTCAGATTGACAATTATGAATTTCCTCCAATTTTTTGTGTGGGGAGCATGGCTGATTACCGTAGCCAATTACTGGTTCGGAACCAAACAATGGGATGGAGCGCAATTTGGTGCCATTTTCTCTACCATGGGTATTGCCTCGGTTTTTATGCCTACTATTTGTGGAATCATCGCCGATCGTTGGATCAACGCAGAAAAATTATACGGAACCCTACATATTTTAGGGGGTTTAACGCTTTTTTATGTGCCTCAAGTTGATAATCCGGCAGATTTCTTTTGGGTAATTTTAATTGCGATGATTTTCTACATGCCTACCATAGCCCTCTCCAATTCTGTGGCTTATAATGCCCTAAAAAAAGGAGGTCTAGACGTTGTTAAAGATTTTCCGCCGGTTCGCGTATGGGGAACAGTAGGATTTATTGTTGCCATGTGGATTACCAATCTTACAGGAAATAAATCCAGCGAAAACCAATTTTACATTGCAGCTTTAGCGGCTGTGGCATTAGGGATTTATTCTTTTACGTTGCCAAAATGTACACCAGAAGGCAAAACCGCAGAAAATAAATCGTTCATTGATTTAATCGGACTGAGTTCGTTTAAATTATTTGCCAATTACAAATTAGCTTTGTTTTTCTTGTTCAGTATGTTTTTAGGAGCAGCTTTACAGTTGACGAATGCCTATGGTGATGTTTATTTGGATGATTTTAAACGCTTACCCGAATATGCAGATTCTTTGGTAGTAAAATATTCGACATTAATTATGTCCATTTCTCAAATTTCAGAAACCTTATTCATTTTAGCCATTCCATTTTTCTTAAAACGATTTGGCATCAAACAAGTGATGTTATTTAGTATGGTGGCATGGGTCTTGCGTTTTGGATTGTTTGCTTATGGAAACCCTGGCGACGGTTTATGGATGATTATTGTATCGTGTATTGTTTATGGAATGGCGTTTGACTTCTTTAATATTTCAGGTTCTTTATTCGTAGAAACCTCAACCGATTCTAAAATTCGTTCTTCCGCACAAGGCTTATTCATGATGATGACAAATGGATTTGGAGCCATTTTCGGAAGTATTACGAGCGGTTATATTATCGAAAAATATTTCACCACCGCTGAAGGAAAAGACTGGCACAACATTTGGCTTACCTTTGCCATTTACGCCTTAGTAATTACCCTAGCTTTTGCCATACTATTCAAACACAAACATGATCCTCAAGCAATAGAAGAGATTAAACATTAAAATGGGAAAAGGTCATGGGTTATAGGTAATTGGTAAAAGTTGATAATTAAAATAAACATGAGAAATTTTAGAGATATAGAAATTTGGAATTTATCCAGAGGGCTAGTTAAAGAAATTTATTTTTTACTGAAAATAATGCCTGATGAAGAAAAATATGGATTAACCTCTCAAATAAAAAGAAGTGTAATTTCTATTCCTTCAAACATAGCAGAAGGTTGTGCAAAAA
>NZ_JBILKB010000003.1:0-47072 GCF_044376915.1 Flavobacterium sp. | reverse complement strand
CATAAATACACAAAACTTCCTATATAGCCCCGATGGAAACGGCATCCTTTTATAAATCCTGAAAGGTTTATAAAAGATACAGTAAACAGCGGGACGTTTTGAGTTATGGAAATTAAATGTAGTGCTGTTGAAATTAATCGAAGCGAATGGCTTTGACAGGCGAAATTTTGGTAATGATATAGGACGGAATTAGCAATACCAACAAACAAACCACTATGGTTCCGGCATTCAAAAGGGCAATGTGCATAAAATTAATACTTACGGGCGCTTGGTTTACATAATAACTTTCGGGATTGAGTTGGATGACCCCAAAATACTTTTGAACGAACAACAAACTCAGTGCAATAACATTTCCCCAAAACAATCCTCTTACGATTAAATAAAAAGCGTTGTACAAGAAAATTTTTCGGACATTCCAGTTGGTAGCGCCCATCGCTTTTAAAATACCAATCATTTGAGTACGCTCTAAAATTAGCACCAAAAGCGCCACTACCATGTTAATTGTAGCTACGACGATCATGACAATTAATATCACTACAATATTAAAATCAAATAATTTAAGCCATTCAAAAATGCTGTAGTACTTCTCTTCAATAGTAGTGCTGTTATAGGTTGCTGGAATCTCTTTATAGACCGCTTCTCCTTTTTCTTTTATTTTTGAAAAATCATTAATAAAAACTTCGAAGGCCCCAACTTCTGTAGGCTGCCATTTGTTAATGCGTTGCACATGTCGAATATCCCCAATAACATACGTAGCATCAAATTCTTGAAAACCCGAATTGTAAATTCCCGTGATTTTAAAATTTCTTTTGTTGGGCAACTTTCCGTTTTCTTTCATGAAAAACGTTAGAAACTTATCGCCAACTTTTAGTTGTAATCTTTTGGCTAAGTATTCCGAAATCAAAACTTCGGTATTTAATTCGGATTTTAGATTTGGGATTTTACCCTCGACCAAATATTCTTCTAAATTGGCAAAATTGTAATCTTTCCCTACTCCTTTATATATGATTCCTTCGAAAGCTTTTTCGGTACGAATGATCCCGGCTTTACTTGCCACAGCTTGCACATAGTTTATGCCTGCTAGGTTTTTAAATTTGGGATAAAAGCTTTGATTGATAGAAATCGGTTCGGTTGTAACTTGCGATTGATTGTCATCGAAATTAGAAATAATAATATGTCCGTTAAATGCGGAAACTTTTTCTCTGATTTTATCTTGAAGTCCAACACCTGTAGCCACCGCCATAATCATCATAATAATTCCGATGGCAATTGCCGTAATCGCAATTTTTATAATTGGCGAAGAAATACTACTTTTATAACTTTTAGCAGCAATTAATCTTTTGGCTATGAAATATTCTAAATTCAAGATATCTTATATGAAAATTGAGTTCAAAAATACGTTTTTATTTATTTCTATACTATTAATTTTAGTGGGATGTTCAACAACAAGAAACAATGTAGTTTCAACGACCAACCCCTCAGTCGCTCCTCTAAAAGAGGAAAAATTCAAAACCGGAGCCGAAAACACAGAAAACTATTTACCGTTTTTAAAAGACAAACGAGTAGGAATTGTAACGAATCAGACGGGGGTCTTTTCGAAAGAAAAACATTTAGTCGATTACTTATTAGAACAAAACATTAATCTTCAGAAAATATATGCGCCCGAGCATGGTTTTAGAGGAACGGCGGATGCTGGCGAATTAATCGTAGACGGAAAAGACACCAAAACGAATTTGCCTATTATTTCCCTTTATGGAAACAACAAAAAACCAAAACCAGAGCAATTAGAAGGAATTGATGTCTTGGTTTTTGATTTGCAGGATGTGGGTGCTCGATTTTACACCTATATATCATCGTTGCATTATGTGATGGAAGCTTGTGCCGAAAACAACATTCCGCTTTTGGTTTTAGACCGACCCAATCCGAACGGAACTATTATTGATGGTCCGATTTTAGAAAAAGAATACAAAAGTTTTGTGGGTATGCACGAAATTCCCGTTTTGCATGGCATGACGATTGGCGAATATGCCAAAATGATTAATGGCGAGAAATGGTTGAAAGACGGATTACAATGTACCTTGACTGTGATTCCGTGTTTGAACTATTCGCACGATATGAAATACAGTTTACCGGTGAAGCCTTCGCCCAACTTACCCAACGACCAATCGATTAATTTATATGCGAGTTTATGCTTTTTTGAAGGCGCAAATGTAAGCTTAGGTCGCGGTACCGAAAAACAATTCCAAATCTACGGTTCGCCTTTTTTACCTGAAAGTGAATTTAATTTTAGTTTTACTCCGCAACCAAATTTTGGCGCAAAAGATCCTGTGTATAATGGAAAGTTATGCTTTGGTGAAGATTTAACCGAAATTAGAAAAGTAAACCGATTGGAATTGAAATGGTTGTTGAAAGCCTACGAAAATACCGCTGACAAAACGGTTTTTTTCAATGATTTCTTCACCAAATTAACCGGAACCAAAAAACTACGCGAACAAATTGAAGCCGGAATGACCGAAAAAGAAATTAGAAAAACGTGGCAAGAAGGTTTGGAGCGATTTAAGCAAGTTAGAGCGAAGTATTTGATTTATTTTTAGTCTTGGATTTCAATACTTGGATTTATTTTTAACAACTCATCTATAAATTCATTTCGTTCTTTGGGTGAAATAAGAATTTCATCAAATTTATTGTAAACAATTGCAAGTCTATCTAATGAAAGAGCGGGTGAACTTAACGGATTATTTGTTCTATATATTTTGCGGATTGATTTAATCTCAATTTTTGTGTTCCAAATCATTAAATTTTCACCTTCTATCCTATATCTAATTGTCTTTGAAAGCAAGAAAAATAAAACTAGTACAAATGCAAATATTGCAGATAAAAAATATTCGTTTGTCAAAATTCCATCTATAATTGGATAACCAAAAACACATCCAATAAGAATAATCAACCACCAATCGACTTTTGATTTATAAATTTTCATGCTAAAGCGGCATTTTTTCTTTCATTTTCTCCACGATATTAAACGCTGCCGGGCAAATCGCCACATTAAGCAAAGTTAAATCGGTGATTTGATTGAATTTTTTTCTATCGGTGTGCGGAAATTCTCGACATGCTTTTGGGCGCACATCGTAAATAAAACATTTGTTGTCGCTATCTAAAAATGTACAAGGCACACTTTTCAACACATAATCGTTGTCTTCATCTATGCGAAGATATTGATCGATAAACTGCTGTGGTTTCTGACGAAAACTTTTTGAAATGCGTTCAATATCAGCCGAAGTAAACAAAGGGCCTGTTGTTTTGCAACAATTGGCACAATCCAAACAATCCGTTTTTTTGAATTCGGCTTCGTGTAAATCATGCATCACATAATCCAAATTTTTGGGTGTTTTCTTTTTTAGCTTATCAAAATACTTTTTGGTTTCGATATGCGTATCTTTGGCAAGTTTTCCGAGTTCGTTTAAATTTGGCTTTAGCATTTTATGAATTTCTATTGCAAAGTTACGATTTTGAATTCCGAATTTTGAATAACGACTGTTGAATTTTGAAATATAAACCATGAAAGACCTTTTCGGAAAAGCCATTTTAGATTACCAAACAAATAATTCTCACGAAGATTTAATCACTGAAACTTCTATTTCAGAAGCCGATGAAATGAGCGTTGCCTATTTGTTTCGTTCCTATGCTGAAATGCCAAAATTGGAACAAAAAGCATTACAATTGGCTAAAGGGAAATTGTTAGACGTGGGTTGTGGCGCTGGAAGTCACGCTTTGTATTTGCAAGAAAAAGGTTTTGATGTTACCGCAATTGATATTTCTGCAAATGCAATAAAAGCTTGCGAACTTCGTGGTTTGAAAAAAACAAAAGTGCAAGATATTATGCAACTTGAAGGTGAAAAATTTGATACGATATTATTATTAATGAATGGTGCCGGAATGTGTGGTCGTTTAAAAAATATTCCAAATTTTTTACAAAAACTAAAATCATTACTGACAGATACAGGTCAGATTTTAGTGGACAGTTCGGATATAATATACATGTTTGACGAAGACGAAGATGGTGGAAAATGGATTCCAACCGATGTGGATTATTATGGTGAAGTAGTTTTTGATATAGCCTACAAAGGTGAAAAAGAAGCTTCTTTTGATTGGATGTATATCGATTATAATACGCTACAAAATGCGGCTGTTGCTAATGGCTTACAATGTGAATTGATTTTAGAAGGCGAACATTATGATTATTTGGCGAAACTTACCAAAATTTAAAATTTTTGTTACACTAAGTCTCACAAAGTTCAGCACAAAGTTACACTAAGCTTTTTATTTGCGACTTTGCGTCTCTGTGTCAAGAAAAAAACTAAGGTATATTCAAATATTTATGCGTTTGTAACGACACCCTCCATTTTGGATTAGTCATTACATAATCAACAATTAATGGGGTCATTTCTTCTTTTTTACTCCATTCGGGTTGCAAGAACAAAATAGCTTTTGGATTTACTTTTGCCGCTTGTTCTTCTGCAAAAATAAAATCGTGTTTGTTGTAAATAATGACTTTTAATTCATCGGCGATATCATATGCACTTTGAACCGGTAATTTATTTTTCTTAGGCGACAAACAAAACCAATCCCAAGTTCCTGTAACTTCATAGGCTCCAGAAGTTTCAATATGCACATTTAATTGTTGTTCTTTAAGTTTAGAAGTTAATAAACTCATGTCCCAAGTTAAGGGCTCTCCACCAGTAACTACAACCGTATCCGCATATTTTTTTGCATTAGCGACAATTACATCGGTATTTGTAGGCGGGTGCAATTCGGCATTCCAACTCTCTTTTACATCACACCAATGGCATCCTACATCGCAACCACCTATACGAATAAAATAGGCCGCGGTTCCAGTATGAAATCCTTCACCCTGAATTGTATAAAACTCTTCCATTAAAGGCAACATTTCGCCTCTTTCAACTGCTAATTGTATTTCTTTTTGCAACATGTATTATTGAAATTGGGACAAAGATACTTATTTACAGTGGGAAGCCATAATTAAGTTACCTAGTTTTTTATTGAAAATAAAAAGACCGAAATATACAGAAGTATAAATCGGTCTTATTACTATGTTATTACTGTTATAACGCTTTTAAAGTATCTGTAGCATATTTATTAGCAGGGTCTACCACTAATAATTTATTTAGATTTTCAACAGCCTTGTCTTTCTGACCACTATTTGCATAAAAAGCACCTACATGCGTCAATGCTTCTATCAATCCTTTTTTGTTGCTTGGTTTTGCTTTTTCTGCATCTCCTTTGGTATCCAAAATTTTAATGTATTGTTCATAAGAAGCCAATACGATAGCTTTTGCTTCAGGCGTTTCAACTAAATCATTTACACGTGCTTTATATAAATGAGCGTCTTGAGTTGTTGGAGATACTTCAATTACTTTTGAAAAAGCCTGATCAGCAAGTGTAATTTGTTCTTTTGAAGACGTTTTAGCATCATAATCTAAGTATAATGCATACCCCAAGTAAAAGTTATCTAACGTATAATTTTTAGATTTTGGATTTTTTATAGCTACTTCAAAAAGCTTAGTAGCATTTTTATACAATTTGTCGTTGAACATCTTCTTTCCTAACGGATTCAATTCGCTTGCAATAACAGGATCTTTTTCTACAGCTTTGTTTAATTCCACAACACCTTCATTGAAAATAACATCATCATAAGTTCCATCTGCTTTTTTAGCTTCGGCCATTTTAGTCAACCCAAGATATAAATAATCTCGTGCAATGATACGTTTTGGATCAACTTTTGCAAAAAAATCAGTCAAAGCTTTTGAACTTTCTACAAAATTTCCGTTTTCATAAGCAGCGTAGCCTAAATATCTTAAAATTCTTGGATTGATATTGTCCAACTTTTTCATTTCCTTAGCTTCTAATTCTAATGCTTTGTAGTCTTTTGCCAAGATAAGAAAATCAGCATGACGCATTCTTGAATCCAAAGAATAATCGGTTAAGCTCATGTATCTTTCATAAAAACCTAAAGCCTTTGAAATATATTCTTGGTACTTGCTTTGTTCTGAATTGGCCCAAAAATAATAGGTCTCAGCCAATTCACGATATACCGGTCCAAAATTTGGATTGATTTTTAAAATTTCATCAAATGAGGCAACCGCTTCATTGAATGCTTTAGCATTTTTAGTAATTTTTGCTAAATTCATTTTCGCTAACAAAACAGAATTATCATAATCGTATGCATTTCGATAGGATGCATAGGCTTCATTTGAATTACCATTAGCAAATTGCGCGTCTCCTAATAGTAAATGAGCACTTGCGTTTGCCATATTAGTAGCCAAAACTTTATTGATAACATCAATTGCTGCTTTATAATTTGGATTTTCAGACTTCATATAGGCTTTAGCGATCAATAACGTCTCATCGACATCCTTCTTCTTGATTTCTTTAACAACCAAATCAAATTTTGCGATGGCTTCTGCATTTTTCTTAGCATCTAAATCCAATTGAGCCAACCCAATATTATTTAAAAATGATTTGTCTTTAGCCAACAATCCTTGATTGAAAACGATAGCTGCAGAATCTGCTTCTTTTTGAGCCAGATATACATCGCCTAAATAAAAAAACAACTTTCCGTTATCTGGAAAAGTTTTAATTAAAGATTTTAAAGTTTTCTTAGCGGTATCAAATCGCTCTGCGTCAATATCATTTTTGATTTGGCCTAAATCTTGTGCGAAACCAATTGTTGATAGCATAACCAATAAAAAACCTAAACCTGCTGTCTTCTTCATTTTATTTTATTTTACTTAATTTATTTATTCAATACTTCCTTTAACATTTATTTCTCTTGATGGAAATTTGATGGGAGAAAGGCCGGATTTCAATAGAATACGTTGACCATTTTCTCCAGCAATATATGAGGCAAAACCCATGCCTAAACCATTAGCTCCTTGAAAATTTAACAAATATAATTTGCGGGTCCAAGGATAGGAATGATCTGCAATATTGGATTGATTCGGTTTTACCCAAGGTTTCCCATCTATAATACCTTTAGTATATATTCCTAAAATTTTAACATTTTGAACCTCTTTTTCTATATCTAAACTTGGTTGTAAAAGCCAATTTACACCTACAATACCCACAGCATTTTTATTGGCTGCGATAAAACGAATCAATTCTTTTGAGTCTTTCATAGAAAAGACTGCTTTTGAATCAAGTGTGTCAATAGCTAATTCTGATTTCAAAAAAGCAAGGGTACTCGACTCTGGATTTTCAAAAACAATTGTAGGGCTCCAGTCACTAGTCGTTCCTTTTAATTTTGAAGCAAACTGATCAATTGAAATAGTTTCTAGATCATTTGAATGGTGTGCGATAAAAACAACTGCATCTTCACCGAAGGCTGTAATTCTCGGAATAATATTTTTATTCGAATAATATTGCTTTTCGGAACGCGATAAATTTCTTGCCAAAATTGCAATCTTTGATTTGTCATCTTTTAATAAACGTAAGATTTCACCTTCTGGCTTTGCAATTAAATTGATTTTAGCATTTTTATACTCATTTTCAAAAACGGCAACTAAATCCTCTACGATAGGGAAAATAGTTTCATCCACTAAAATTGAAGTAGTACCCGTTACCACAGTTTCTTTGGTATCTTTTGTTAGTTTCGTACCTAATTCACACGAAACAAAAGTTACCAAAAAAAATAAGGCGCCAAAAAATTTAATTTTCATACGTAGTGATTATTCTGATGCATTAGCATTGAGTCGATAGAAACGAATAATAGCATAAACAATTAGAATGATTCCTAAAATTACCCGTCGGGTATACGGAATTTCTACAGGCATTGTTTTCCATACAAATAATGTAATGGCTAAAAAGACATACAACAAAAGAAAAACTAGTCCTAAAACAAACAGAAATCTCTGAGACAGGGATTTCTGTTTATAATTTTTAAATATGTTCATGTTAAAATTACTGAACTTTAACAACAATAGGCAATGCAAATTGTGAACGAACTGAGCGACCATTGTGTACCGCTGGTTTCCAGTTTGGCATTCTTTTTAGTACACGGATAGCTTCTTTTCCTGCATCAGGATAACCACCATCACGAATTACTCTAATATCGGTAAAAGTTCCATCTTTCTCGACAACAAAGCCTACTAAAACTCTAATTTGAGAAACACCTTCGTCAACTTCTGGCGGTGTAAACAAACTGGCAAACTTTTTATAAAAAGCTTCCATTCCTCCAGGAGGTGCCGCTTGAACTTCAACCGCCACATATACTTTGGTATCCTCAATAACCTCATTACCTTTTTCTCCTTCTCCAGAAGGAACATCGATATTGATATCTCCAGCATCTTTATCTCCTTTCATATCTTTTTGTCCAGGATCTGCTGTTTCAAGCTCTTCCACGGTTGGTGGATCTTCGTCTCTTACCTTTTCTTTTTCAACCACAACTGGTGGTGGAAACTTCACCTGATCGTTCACCGATTTAGGTGGTTCTGGTGGTGGTGGAGGCGGTAAATCTTCTTTTGGAGGTGGAGGTAATAAAGCAGCTTCAATTACTTTATCATTACTATCCTTGTCTGCTAAAGCTAACTGCTCACTGATAATGTTTTTAATTACCGGTGCAGCAATTACAGTAGCAAAAAAAACAGCTCCAATCAATAACGCTCTCGTAGTTGTTTTTGGATCATGAGCACGCAATTCATAAGCTCCATAAGCTTTGTTGCGCCCTTCAAAAACCATATCAATCCACTCTTGCTGAAATATGTTTAATTTTGACATAATTATAATTTTATTAAGTAGAAAAAGAATTTATTTAGTTAATAATTCTTCTTTTTCTAACATTGCTTTTTCCTCTGGGGTAATATCTACGATTGCATAAGCAGGTACTTTAGTAATTGCAATTTCATCTAATATATCTACTAAATTTCTATAAGTAGATTTTTTACTTGCTTTTACTAAAACGATCAATCCTTTTTCAGAATTACCTTGATACTTTGCTACTACAGATTTAATCTTAGATAATAATTCTTTACGAATACCATTTTTACCATACCCAACAACCGTTGGCCCTTCGATTGGCTCTTTTGCTAAACCATAATACCAAACCATCTTATTTTTCTCCCCCAAAAGAATCGTTAATGTTCTATCTTCTGAAATAGTTAACTCAACTGGAGGTTGATCTTCAGGAGTTTTATCCGGCATCGCCAAGTTCATGGACTGTGGCTTCGACAACGAAGTAGTAAGCATGAAGAACGTAATCAAAAGAAATGCCAAATCCACCATCGCGGTCAAATCTACACCAGCATCTTGTTTCTTACTTCTTACTTTTTTGCCTTTACTATCGCCTCCGCCCGTATTTAATTCTGCCATTATATAGTATTATTAAATTAAAAATCTTCGGTTCTAAGACCTGTTACTAAGAAAAACTTGTTCACTTTTTGATCCTGAAGAATATCAATTACTTTTTTAATCGTTGGATATTCTTCTTTAGCATCTCCTTTAATTGCAACTTTCAATTCTTTTTGGTGCAATTCTTTAGTAGCAAAACGAGCTGCTAAGATCCACTCTCTTAATTGATTATCAATTGAATCATAAGGAATTCCAGACTGAACCCCATCTTTATTACGTTCATCGCTTTTCAGGGAAATCAATCCTTTCAAACTTCCTGCAGGCACACCAAAACCATCAATTAAAGAAAAACGTTTTGTTTCTTCTTCAGTGAATGATAATTTGTATTTTTCTGCAATTTTACCCAAAGCGTTTGCACGAACATCTTGACCTACCATACCAAAAAACACTTTTTCTTTACCTACTGTAATTGTTACCAAATCAGTTTCTGGCAATTTAGTCTCACGAGTAGAGGCTGGTGTATCCACTGGAAGTGGTTCTGGTACTTTGGCAGTAGACGTCATTACAAAGAAAGAAAGCAACAAAAAGGCAACATCACACATTGCGGTCATGTCTATTTTTGTACTCTTTTTTGACATTTTTACTTTTGCCATCTTTTTTAAAATTTTAACTTCAATATTCAGTTTGAATTATTGAAATTTATTAATAATTAACGCTTAAAATTGCTGAATTATGCAGCTTTTCCTTTCATTCTTCTATAAGCTTGAGTAATGGCAAAACCAGCCTCATCAATAGAATACGTTAATTTATCAATTTTAGATGTAAATAAGTTGTAAGAAATAATAGCCAAAGTTGACGTTCCAATACCTGTAGCTGTATTAATTAACGCTTCAGAGATACCCGTTGCTAATGCTGCTTGGTCAGGAGCTCCTGCTGCTGCTAATCCAGAGAACGCTTTAATCATACCCGATACCGTTCCTAATAATCCCATTAAAGTACCAATAGATACTAATGTTGCGATAATGGTCATGTTTTTCTCTAACATTGGCATTTCTAATGACGTAGCTTCTTCTATTTCTTTTTGAATCGTTTCAGTCGCTTTTTCGCTATCAAAACCTTCTTTTTTAACTTCTTGGTATTTAGTTAAACCTGCTCTAACTACATTAGCTACAGATCCTTCTTGTGCATCACACTCAGCAATAGCTTCATCAACTTTACCTTGAGCTACTAACGATTGTACATTTTTAACGAATTTTTCAACATTCGCTTTTCCAGCTGCTTTACCGATCACAATAAATCTTTCAATTGAAAAAACTAAAGCCATTAAAAGTAATCCCATCAAAACAGGAACAATAAATCCTCCTTTGTAAACCATTCCTAAATAATTTCCTGGTAGTGGGTGGCCTTCTGGATCGTTGTTTTCAAAATTTGAAGGGTGACCCATTACAAATTTCCAAATTAAAATTCCAATTACAATACAGATTACAATTGTTAAAGCTGCAAATACATTTGAACCTTTAGAGCTTGCTCCGTTTTCAATAGATTCGTTAGATACGTTTGTCATTTTTTTTAAATTTTATTAGTTTTAAAATGTCGATAATATTGCCAAGACCTTGAGTGGTTACTTAACAGGGTTCAAATTTAAATTTTTACTTTGAAAAAAAAAACTTTTTTTGTGTTTTTACGCCCAATGTTAAGAAATAATAACAATATGTTTACCCTCACGTAAAATTATTGTTAAATTGTTGTTTTTTTAATTCGCATAACTTTAACACTTTACCTATAAAAACGCAAGAAATTATGAATTATTGCGTCTAAAAAGTCAATATATTTTAATTGTTTTTAAAATTTTTAATATTCTTTTCTGTATTTTAAGGTTGTCAGATTTTACTATTATATTTGAAGCAGATTCAACAAATAATAGTAATGAAAAAATACATTCTCCAAAAATCACCTTTTGTAGTACCCACATCTGATGGTAAATTAATTGAAGAGCACCATGGACTAGCCACTACAAACAATTCGGAAATTTCTATTGCCCATATGATTGCGCCACCCGGTTGGAGCGAACCGTTTCAAACCCCGAAGTTTGATGAGTATACTTATATAATATGTGGGAAAAAACAATTCATTATTGAAGATGAATGCATAATCTTAGAAGCTGGACAATCCATTAAAATTGAAAAAAATACGCGCATACAATATTCAAATCCATTTGATGAGCCTTGCGAATATATAGCAATTTGCACGCCGGCTTTTAGTATGGATTTGGTAAATAGAGAAGATTAAGACCGTTGCAATAATTCAAGAATTCTATTTTCTACTCGATCGGAGTTCCATATTTCTCCTATATTATCCATTTTTAAAATTTCTTGCATAATGGTGTTTTGATAATCACCTATAGCAAGTGCATCAGCATAGGGTTGCAAACTAAAAGTAACCCTACTATATAAAGGGGTCCATTTTTCAGGATGTTTATCAGCAAACCATTTTTCAATTTTCTTTTGCAATATAAAATGCTCATCGGCAGTTTTAGCACTCATCTCTTCAAAGTTTCTTCTGGAAAGTTCGGCAATGGCATCGGCATTGGGCTTTCTTGAAGTTTGGTAGGCTTTAAATATCTGATGCCAATCATCGCCATATTGCTGCATCATTTCATTAAGAATCGTAATGTCTTCAAATCCAGCATTCATTCCGTGCCCATAAAATGGAACAATGGCGTGGGCCGAATCTCCAATGAGCGCAACCTTATCTTCATATGTCCATGGAAAACATTTCATAATCGCCAAATAACTATTTGGGTTTCTAAAAAAATCGCTTACCAAATCAGGAATCACTGCTTGAGTATCTGGAAAATAATTTGCAAAAAATGAAACCAACTTTTCTTCATTTGTTAACGATTCAAATGAGTTTTCACCTTCTATGGGCATAAACAATGTACATGTAAATGAATTATCCAAATTTGCCAATCCCATCAACATGAAATTTCCTCTTGGCCAAATATGTAAGGAATGAATATCTATTTTTGGAGAGCCATCTGCATTCGCTGGAATGTGCAATTCCTTGTAGCCTATTTTCATAAACTCTTGCGAATAATCAAACATAGATTGCCGCTGCATTCTATGCCTAATTCTAGAAAAAGCTCCGTCAGCTCCAAATACTTTATCGTATTTTAATGCTGTCCAATCGCCTTGTTCCGATTCGCCCTCCCATAGACTTGCCGTAGCTAATGTGACATCCCAAATTTTGCGTTCAAAGAAAAATTCTACGCCTTCTGCCTCGGCTAAATCAACCATTTTCCGATTCAAAATACCTCGGGATAAAGAAAAAATAGCTTCTCCCTCTTTTCCGTAAGACTGATAATTGAGCGTGCCGTTCTGAAGGTGAATGGCTCTTTTATCTACAGGAATTCCTATTGCTCTAATAGCTTCATCCAAACCAACATCCTCCAGTGCTTTCCAACCACGATTTGACATCACTAAATTAATAGAACGCCCCGAAAACTCAACGGTTCTAATGTCGGGACTTCTGTCGAAAACATGTACTGTATGTCCAGCTCTTTTTAAGTAGATTGCCAATAGTGTACCTACTAATCCAGAACCTACTACAGCAATTTTTTGTGGCGTTTGCATGGAATTATTGTAAAATAATGTGCAAAAGTACACAATAATGCCATTTTGGCCCTATTGCGCAAAGTGATTTTATCATTAAATTTTATTTTGTTTACTAATTTTTATTTTTCGTTAAACAAGCGTACTTTTGAAAAAAAATTACATGAAAAAAATATCGCTTTCAGAAATATTAAAAATGGACAAAGTGCCGCGCTTGAATTTAATAAACAGTGCAACGGGATATAAATCGGCAAATTTAATAGGCACGTGTTCGGTGGATGGAATTGAGAATGTAGCTATTTTTAGTAGCGTGACGCACCTTGGTAGTGAACCTCCACTTGTTGGTTTCATATTGCGCCCTACAACCGTTCCACGTGACACCTATAAAAACATTAAGGAAACGGACTTTTTTACTATAAATCATATTACCGAAGAAATGATTGCCGATGCGCACCATACATCTGCCAATTATGAGCAAGGTGTCTCTGAATTTGACGAAACAAATTTAACTTCTGAATACTTGGATGATTATAAATGTCCTTTTGTAAAAGGAAGTCCGGTGCAATTGTTGTGTAAGTATGTGAACGAATACTATCTAAAGGAAAATGATTGTATACATATTATTGCCTCAATTGAAACAATTTATGCTGATGAAGAATTGATCCAAAAAGATAATTGGTTGCAATTGGACAAAGGAAACATTGTCGCCATAAACGGATTAGATGGTTATGCGTTACCTAAATTAATCGACCGATTTGAATATGCGCGTCCGAAGCAAAAAAGCAAATCGATGGTAAAGCATGGTACATAAAAAAGTAAATCTACCAGAAAAAATTTGCAAAACATGCCAACTTCCTTTTTCTTGGCGCAAAAAATGGGAGAAAAACTGGGAAGAAGTAGTGTATTGTAGTGACAAATGTAGGAAAAAGAAGGATTGATTTAAAGATATTCGGATGTTCTGATATTCGGATGTTCGGAAAATTGATTCGAATAAAAATTAAACCTTCGCGACTTTGCGTCTTTGCGAGCAATAATCAAAAAAAATGAACGGATTAGTATGGTTTAGAAATGATTTGCGCACGATTGATAATCATTCGTTATACAATGCCTGTAGAGAAAATGAAAAAGTAATTGCTGTTTATTGCTTAGACCCGAGACATTTTGAAACCACCCAATACGGTTTCAAAAAAACAGAAAAATTTAGAGCGCAATTTCTGTTGGAAACAGTATCCGAATTACAACAAAATTTAGCCGAGAAGAACATCTCATTATTGGTTTATTTCGGTTATCCCGAACAATTAATTCCGGAAGTAGCTGCTAAATACCAAATTGATACGATTTATATCCAAAACGAATGGACACCTGAAGAAATAGAAGTAGCAACTGAAGTTAAAAATTCATTTCCAGCGGCGAAATGGAAAACCTGTTACGACCAATTCTTGTTTCATCCTGACGAAGTTCCATATGACGATTGGGAGAAAATCCCTGAAGTTTTTACCGAATTCAGAAAGCAATTAGAAAAGAAAATTCGAGTGCGAACCACAGTTTCTATTTCAGCCAAACCCATTTCAAATTTAATTGAAGAAAAAACTACTATTCCAAGGTTAGAAGATTTAGGACTTGACTCCGAAGCTTCGGAGTTTAAGCAACCCAACAAAACCGCTTTTCCATTTAAAGGTGGCGAAAATCAGGCCAAAAAACGCATCAAAGACTACTTTTGGGACACCAAAAAACTAGCAGTTTATAAGAAAACCCGCAATGGTTTAATTGGAAAAGATTACAGTTCAAAACTTTCGGCTTGGTTGGCTAATGGAAGTATTTCGGCACGAACAATTTATTGGGAAGTGCAACAATTTGAGAAAAAAGTAGTCAAAAACGAAGATACGTATTGGTTGATTTTTGAATTGATTTGGCGCGATTATTTCAAATACATTTCGCTAAAACACGGCAACAAAATTTTTCAATTGAATGGCATTTTGCAAAAAGAATACCATTGGAACCAAAATACAAAAGCCTTCAATCAATGGACAAACGGCAACACACCCGAACATTTTGTGAATGCCAACATGATTGAACTTCAAAAAACAGGTTGGATGAGCAATCGCGGTCGACAAAATGTAGCGAGTTATTGGGCAAAAGAATGGGAACAAGATTGGCGCATAGGTGCTGCCTATTTTGAAAGTATGTTGATTGATTATGACGTGCACAGCAATTATGGCAATTGGATATACAATGCGGGTGTTGGCAACGATCCACGTGATAGAAAATTCAACATCAAACGCCAAGCGGAACTATATGATGCCAATGGAAAATTTCAGAAAATGTGGTTAACTCCTGAATTATTTTAGATGAAAACACTTCGATTACTTTTGGGCGACCAACTCAATTCTCAACATTCTTGGTTTGAAGAAGTCAATGCGGATGTGGTGTATGTAATGGCCGAAATGCGTCAGGAAACCGATTATGTGAAACATCACATTCAAAAAGTGGTGGCGTTTTTTCTTTCGATGCGCAATTTTTCAGAGGAATTGATAAAACAAGGGCATCAAGTGGTTTATTATACCATTTCAGGTGCGAATAATCCACATAGTTTGGAACAATTGATTTTGGATTTGGTTACTGAAAATAAATTTGAATGTTTTGAATACCAACTTCCCGATGAATATCGCTTGGATGAACAAATGAAATCCATCTGCGAAAAACTTTCTATTCCAACAAAAGCTTTAGATTCGGAACATTTTTATACGAGTAGAAATGAATTAGCCGATTTTTTCAAAGGTAAAAAACAACTTTTGATGGAAAGTTTCTATCGCATGATGCGAAAAAAACATGATGTTTTAATGTTTGCCGATCAACCTTTAGACGGAAAATGGAATTTTGATCACAACAACCGCAATCAATATAAAAACGAAGTTCCGATTCCGTTTCCTTTGGAATTTCATAAAAATGTAAGTGAACTTGTTGCCGAAATTACAACTCAAAACATTACCACTATTGGAACAATTGATACAGAACATTTCAATTGGCCTACTTCAAGAAACGAAAGTTTGCAATTGATTGATTATTTCTGTGAACATTTGTTGGAACATTTTGGCACGTATCAAGATGCTTTATTTTCTGGACATAAATTTCTGTTTCATTCGCGTTTATCGTTTGCAATGAATTCTAAAATGATCAGTCCGAAAGAAGTAATTGAAAGTGTGATTGCATATTATTTTCAAAATCAAGAAACGATTGAATTGGCGCAAGTGGAAGGTTTTGTCAGACAAATTATCGGTTGGCGCGAATATGTAAGAGGAATTTATTGGAAAGAAATGCCCAATTATGCCCAAATGAACGTTTTAGAAAACTATAATCCACTACCGGAATTCTTTTGGACTGGAAAAACGAAGATGAAATGCATGCAACATTCAATTTCCCAGAGTTTATCGGAAGCCTATGCACATCATATTCAGCGGTTGATGGTGATTGGTAATTTTTCTTTGTTGGCACAATTGCATCCTGATGCAGTGGACGCTTGGTATTTAGGGGTTTACATCGATGCCATTGAATGGGTTGAAATGCCCAACACAAGAGGTATGAGTCAGTATGCAGATGGTGGAATTTTAGCTACGAAACCGTATGTTTCTTCAGGGAGTTACATCAATAAAATGAGCAATTATTGCGGCAATTGTCATTATAATGTGAAAGATAAATTAGGCGAAAATGCGTGCCCGTTTAACAGTTTGTATTGGCATTTTTTAGATGAGAAAAAACAGCATTTCGCTACTAATCAAAGAATGAGTATGATGTTAGCCTTACTAAGAAAAATGAAACCCGAAGAATTAGCGGCTACGAAAGAGAAAGCGATTTCGATTTTGGAGGATATAGATAACTTATAAAAAAACCGAAGCTTTTTAGGTCTTCGGTTTTACTATTTACTTTTTGAATTGAATCTTCTTCCCCACATTCATTTTTTGTGATTTGGCAAAAGCGCCACACATGTGAAATAGAATTCTTGCGCCTACGTTTCCGTCCCAATCGTCATCACCTGGAGCCACTTCTACTAAATCAAAACCAATGATTTCTTTATTGGTTTCCGCTAAGCGACTGAACAAATATGCCGCTTGTTCAAACGAAAATCCGCCTGGAACTGGAGTACCCGTATTGGGGCAATACCAAGGATACATACCGTCTATATCAAATGAAATACACACTTTTTCAGGTAACGAAGCGATAATTTGATCGCATTGTTGTTGCCACGTTTTGCCTTCAAAAGTTTCGTATTTTAAATCACTATCGGTGTGTACCAAGACTCTATCGCTAAGCGCTGTTTCAACTTCTTGTTCGCAAAAATCGCGAATTCCTACTTGCACAATTTTAGAAATTTGGGGAATTTGCAAGGCATTATACATAATAGAAGCGTGCGAATAGGTAAAACCTTCGTAAGCAATTCGTAAATCCATGTGCGCATCTAAATGTAAGATTCCAAAGTTATCAAATTTGGTCGCCAGCGCTTGATAATAACCCAATGGCGTTGAGTGATCACCTCCTAAAAGCACCACTTTTTTACCTTGGCTCATCCAATGCAACACGCGGTCTTTTACTTCTTGATGCAATTCTTTACAAACTTTATTGATTTGATCCAAATCGGCTTGTAATGTTGGAAAAGCAGCCACCTCTTTCCCGTTTTCTAAAGCTTCAATGATGGGTTGTGCTAATCCTTTATACTTTTCAGAATTCTTTGCCCAATGTGCTGGCGCTTCATCCATAAAAATACCTAATTTCCATAATTCTGGAAACTCTTGATGATTTAAATCGACTTGAAAAGAAGCATCTAATACAGCGGCTGGACCTTCAGAAGCTCCTGCACCATAACTAACGGTTACTTCCCAGGGCACTGGAATTACAATTATTTCACTTTGTTCGGCTGAAAAAGGCAATCCAAAAACGGTAGCTTCGGCTAAACCCGGTTGTGAAGGGTCGAAATTGTCTATGATTTGTTGTTTAGTCATTTTCTTGATATTGGATTTTCTGATATTCTGATGTTCGGACAGTCTGAAAATCTGAACATCCGATTATCTGAAAATCATTACTACTTATTTTTATCGTTTAAATACTTTATAAATTTAATCAACTTTTTGATGATAGAAAATAGTTTTTCCATAATTTGATTATATTCAACCTCAGTTATGAAACTTAATTCTACACATACTAGTAATTGTGTTTCTATTTCATAGCACGAACCTAAAGAATTTTCCAAGAAAATAACGAAATGCTTATCAGATGATTTTGCCGAACCTTCTGCTATATTTGATGGAATAGAAATAACAGCCCTTTTCAGTTGACTTATCAATCCAAATTTTTCGTCTTCTGGTAATTTTCGGACTAGTTTATAAATTTCTGGACAAAATTTAATACTTTCTTTCCAAACTTCTAATTCTTTATAATTGTGCATGGCTTTTATTTTTGATGTTCAGATATTCTGACATTGGATGTTCGGAAAGTCTCAAAATCTGAAAATCTAAACATCCGAATATCTTAAAATCTATTTCTCCAAAATCAGTTTCTTCAATATTTGTCCGAACTCATACATATCTTCAAAAGAACAATAAAAAGGTGCTGGCGCTAAACGAATTACATTTGGCTCTCTCCAATCGGTGATGACCCCATTTTTCATTAATCGTTCAAATAATTCTCTTCCTTGTCCGTGCAAGTAAACCGACAATTGACAACCACGTTCTTCTTGATTAGAAGGTGTGATGATTTCAAAATCAGCCCCTTCTATTTCGTTTGCAATTTCGTGCAAGATGAATTCCAAATATGAAGTTATTAAATTACGCTTGGCAATTAATTTGGTCATTCCAACCTCAGCAAACATATCAACAGAGGCTAAATATGGCGCTAACGATAAAATGGGCAGATTACTGATTTGCCAACCTTCGGCACCGCGAACAGGATCAAATTTGGGTTCCATTTTAAAGCGACGTTCCTTGTTGTGACCCCACCAGCCGGCGAATCTTGGTAGTTCTGAATCGTTGTGGTGCATTTCGTGTACAAAACAACCTGATGCATTTCCCGGACCCGAATTCATGTATTTGTAGCTGCACCAAGCCGCAAAATCTACCTTCCATTCGTTCAAATGCAATTCGATATTACCGGCAGCATGTGCTAAATCCCAACCGACATAAGCGCCTTGCTTGTGGCCTGCTTCAGTAATGGTTTTCATGTCAAAAACTTGACCGGTATAATAATTTACACCTCCAATTAACACTAAGGCCAACTCTTCACCAACTTCTTCGATTTTAGCTAAAATATCTTCGATTCTGATATTGTGTTCTCCTTCTCTTCTTTTAATTTCCACCAAGGCTTCTGTAGGATTGAACCCCACTGATTTCGAGTGAAAATCGATTTGACTTTGGAACATGTATTGATCGCTTGGAAAAGCTTTCTCTTCACAAATAATTTTAAATTTTTTTTGTGTAGGACGGTAAAACGAAACCATAAGCAAGTGCAAGTTCACCGTCAAAGTATTCATTACGGTTACTTCTGTAGGCTTTGCACCTACAATTTCACTTAGCGGCGCTGCAAATCGTTCGTGGTAATCCCACCAAGGTTTATCCGCATAGAAATGCCCTTCTACGGCTAGGTTTGCCCAATCGGTCATGATTTCATCTACATATTGCTTGGTTCTTTTAGGTTGCAACCCCAATGAATTTCCCGTAAAATAAATAACTTGTTTACCATTTACTTTTGGAAAATTAAATTCATTTCTGTAGTCCTTCAATTGATCTTGAGCGTCTAAACTTTGTGCAAATTCGCGTGTATTTTGAAAAATCATAAGATTATTGGATTTTTTGATGGGTAAAAATAGGTAAAAGTTGTAACGTGTCAAAACACTGCAATAAATAAAAAATCTCACCATTGCTGATGAGATTTTGGGTATTTTTTATAGCTGGTAACTAAATGATTAACATGGCATCACCATAGGAATAAAAACGGTATTTTTCTTGAATGGCTTCTTTGTAGGCTTTCATCATCAAATCATGACCACAAAAAGCAGAAATCATCATCAATAAAGTAGATTTTGGCGTGTGAAAGTTGGTCACCATTGCATCTGCCAAGCTAAAATCATAAGGTGGATAAATAAATTTATTGGTCCAGCCAGTATAGGGATTAAGTGTTCTTTGAGAAGAAACTGAGCTTTCCATGGTTCGCATAGCGGTAGTCCCTATACAACAAACACGTTTCTTTTTTGCTTTTGCGTTATTAATGATATCACAAGCTTCTTGAGAAATTTTAATTTCTTCAGAATCCATTTTATGTTTTGATAAATCTTCGACTTCAACCGGATTAAATGTTCCCAATCCAACATGTAAGGTTACTTCTGCAAAATCGATTCCTTTGATTTCTAAACGTTTTAATAAATGTTTCGAAAAGTGTAAGCCTGCAGTTGGTGCCGCCACAGCTCCTTCTTCTTTTGCGTAAATCGTTTGGTAACGTTCTGCATCTTCTGGAGTTACTTCACGATTGATGTATTTTGGAATCGGAGTTTCACCCAATTCAACTAATTTTTCTCTAAACTCTTCATACGAGCCATCGTATAAAAAACGAAGGGTACGTCCGCGAGAAGTTGTATTGTCAATAACCTCAGCAACTAAAGAATCATCGTCTCCAAAATACAATTTATTTCCGATACGAATTTTTCGTGCTGGATCTACTAATACATCCCACAAACGTTGTTCTGCATTCAACTCTCTTAATAAAAAAACTTCAATGCGCGCGCCAGTTTTTTCTTTGTTACCGTACAAACGAGCTGGAAAAACCTTTGTATTGTTTAGCACCATTACATCGCCATCATCAAAATAATCGATAATATCTTTAAATAATTTGTGTTCGATGGTTCCTGTTTTTCTATCAACTACCATTAAACGTGATTCGTCACGGTTTTCAGTTGGAAATTCGGCTAATAACTCTTCAGGAAGATGGAATTGAAAATGAGATAATTTCATAAATAGCATTTAGAATTTAGCAATAATCGTCTGAAATTTGACACTTCAAAAACGAATTGAGTGCAAATATACAATTATGAAATAGGCGTTGTCAAGTAATTTGTGGTTTATTTTTTTTAAATTACAATTGAAATCCTTAAATTTGCAACCTTCGGGATGTAGCGCAGCCTGGTAGCGTACTAGCATGGGGTGCTAGGGGTCGCTGGTTCGAATCCAGTCATCCCGACTTTTTTCATTTATAACTAGTAACCTATTCGATTTTTTTAGTGTAATATTGCAACAATAATTCGGGCGTTAACTGTTTTTTTATTAGATTTACATTTTTATTACTCGTTTGAAAAACAAGTGTTTATATTAAAAATACTATGAAATTAAATCTACTCTTTACATTCCTAATCAATTTGATGGTTGCACAACCGGTTAACAATTTGTTTACCCTAGTAACGCGATCAAATACTAGTTCAAATTCAGGTCCCAATCAAAACAAAGCGGGATCAATTAACATTAGTACCGGTTATGTTAATGATGTAAGTACAACCTTTACCGAACAAAGTTTTAATGTGGCTGGAGGTGATTTTGACCCTATTCAATCAAAAATGTTTTTGATGACCGGGAATTCAACCTTTACTACCTTTAATTTCAATAACGGTAGTATCACTACAATTCCATACACTACTTCATTTCCGGGTACAACTTATTTTGATAACGTGAGTTATAGCCATTCAAATAATACGTTATATGGATTAGTACGACCCTTTGGCGCAAATAACGTTTCTTTGGGTGTATTTTTTGGTAAATTGAACACTACCACTGGACAAGTGACAACGCTCTCTACCAATTCAATTGCAAACGGATACCAATTGGCAGGAACAATAATAGACCCAGAACTCATGGTGTATTATTTTAAAACCGGACCCAAATTTTTAGGCATCGATTTATACAATGGTACGATCTATAGCCAACCTGATATTGTGTACAGTTCAAATGATTATGATTTTTCAAATTTTACGTACAATTGTGCGGATAATAGCATATATGGCATTGTTCGAGAAATGACAACCATTCAAATGCCAAATGCACCTTCGGGCGTTTTCATTCAACATTCGCGTTTGGGAAAAATTGATCCGGCAACTGGAATAGTGACTCGAGTATCACAAACCATATTGCCTAATCTATATTATTCAGTAACCGCAGGAGCAACTATAGACCCTTCAACCAATACGTTTTACTGTAGTGACAATACCAATCTGTATGGAATTTCCACTGTAACTGGTATTGCAGTTAGTACTACTCCTCTTGTTTTTGAAAATGGTAATTTTGTCAATTTTATTGCAAATACTAACGACTGCTCTGGAGCAACTGCTTCTCGATTGGATCCAAATTTGAGCAACACTATTTTCGACTTGAAACGAAATTTTGAAATTTACCCCAATCCTGTTTCTTCTATTTTAACGATCCAATCAGAAAAGAGTATTGACACGATTGAAGTTTTTGATGCCTTAGGTCGTTTGGTTTTAACTAAAAAATCGACAAATACTGTTGATGTCTCTAGCTTACAATCTGGCACGTACTTGATGAAAATAGGTTCACAAAATAGTATAGAAAACATCAAGTTTATTAAAAACTAGTTTTTGATAGTATAGACTAAATCAATTCACTGTTATTATTTCAAAACCAACTTGTTTCAAATCATTCCAAAAATTAGGATATGATTTTGAAACGACTTCTGCTTCTTCGATAGTAAGTGTTGTTTTTAAGGCTAAAGGTGCAAAAGCCATGGCCATTCTATGATCTTGATAGGTTGAAATTACGATGTCGGATTTGATACTAGCAGCCGGCTGTAACAGCATAGCCTCGGAAGTCACTTGTACCTCAGCGCCTAGTTTTGTCAATTCGGTTTGCATAGCTACTAATCGATCGGTTTCTTTTATTTTTAAGGTATGTAATCCTGTCAAATGACAACCAACTCTTAATCCGAAACAGGTAACCGCAATAGTTTGTGCCAGGTCGGGAGTAGATTGAAGATTGAAAACTACCAATTTTTGATTGCAGCAGTTAATTTTCGAAAGCGTGATTGTATCATCGATATTGAAAGTTGTTTCAACGCCAAATTCTTTATATAGTTCAACCAAAGCACTATCGCCTTGCAAACTATTTTTCTTAAAACTGGAAAGTGTCACTTGAAAACCAATTTCAGACAAGGCTACTATGGAATACCAATAAGAAGCAGAACTCCAATCGGATTCGACTGTAATTGGGTGATGGGTGATGGGTGATGGGTGATGGGTGACTTTAATTGTATTGTTTTCAAATAAAGTCTTCACTCCTATTTGATTCAACAAAGCTAAAGTCATTTTAATATACGGAATGGATGTAATTTCTCCTTCTAAAGTTAGTTCTAAACCATTTTCTAATTTGGGTGCAATTAACAACAATGCAGAAATATATTGGCTACTCACATTTGCATGTAGTGTAACTTTACTTTTTGAAAACTTTTTACCCTTGATGCGAATCGGAGGGAATTCTGCCTGTTCTTCATAAATGATTTCGGCACCCAATTGATTAAGAGCGTCAACTAAAATATTAATCGGACGTTCTTTCATACGAGCTGAACCTCCTAAAACTACTTCTTTTCCTTCTTGAATCGCAAAATAGGAAGTAAGAAAACGCATTGCCGTGCCGGCATGGTGCACATCTACGAATTGGGAGTTTGGGGATGGGGGTTGGGTGTTTTGCAATGCGTTATGCATTACCTTAGCATCGTCTGAATTTGAGGTATTTTCTACCTTAATTTCCGGATACAACGCTTGTAGCAACAAGAGTCGGTTGGTTTCCGACTTAGAACCACTTATTTTGATTGTTTTTAGAGCATCAACTGGCTTTGATTGTTGCAACTTTAGATTCACAATTATTTCAATTTTTCATTATTGTGATGACGGTCGTGATCGCGTTTTGTTTTTAAATCCATTTTGTTATCAAACGCTGCTTGTAAATCTACACCTGTTTGATTGGCCAAACAAAGGACCACAAAAACCACATCGGCTAATTCTTCGCCTAAATCTTTATTTTTATCCGATTCTTTTTCCGATTGTTCGCCATATCGACGGGCAATGATACGGGCAACTTCTCCCACTTCTTCCGTAAGTTGGGCCATATTTGTCAATTCATTAAAATAACGAACTCCGTGTTCTTTTATCCAATGATCGACTACAAGTTGGGCATTTTGTATATCCATGCTTATTGTTTTTTATTTCGATTCATATATGGCAAGCCAAACACTTGCATAAATCCCATGAAAAAGCCAAAAAATAAGGCTTGAAGCACAAAACGTAAGGACTCCATTTTAACCTCCATGAAATAAATAATTACGCTATAAAGTATTGCATTTATTGCTGAAATAATGATGAATCGTGCGAATTTTTGTGCCATTATTCTTTGTTTTTTGTATCGATTAGTATGGTTACTGGTCCGTCATTTAAAAGTGCTACTTTCATATCAGCCCCAAACTGTCCGGTTTGCACTTCTTTACCCAATTCAATTTCCATATGTTGTACAAATGATTCATAAATTGGAATGGCTAGTTCGGGTCGTGCGGCTTTTATATAACTCGGTCGGTTTCCTTTTTTAGTTAAAGCATGTAACGTAAACTGACTCACTACAATAACATCTCCACCCATTTCCTTTATCGAGACATTCATTACACCGTTTGCATCCGCAAAGAGTCGCAAATTTGTAATTTTAGACGAAAGCCATTCTATGTCTTCCAAGCCATCAGCTTCTTCAATACCAATCAATACCAATAAGCCACTCTCGATTTGTGCGACCACTCGATCTTCAATCGTAACAGAGGCCTGAGAAACGCGTTGGATGACTGCTTTCATATCTATTTTAACAAATTAAGATTACGATTTTCTGGTTTCATCACTCGCTCTTCGTTCGGCATCATAAATATCCGCTCGGTATTGCTCCTCATCTCCTTCTAAAATTTGGGTATAACTTTTATACCGCGACCATGCAATTGCATCATTTTCCAAAGCGTTCTTTATAGCACAATGGGGTTCGTCTTTGTGCAAACAATTATTAAATTTACATTGGTCTTTCAAGGCAAAAAATTCGGGAAAATAGTCTCCTATTTCTTGCTTTTCCATATCAACTATACCAAAACCTCGTATTCCAGGCGTATCAATTATTTTTGCACCAAAGGACAAATCAAACATTTCTGCAAATGTTGTAGTATGCTTACCTTGTGCATGCGAAGCCGAAATCTGTTTGGTTTTTAAATTAAGTGCTGGTTCTAAGGTGTTGACTAATGTTGATTTTCCTACCCCAGAATGACCAGAAAACATAGACACCCGATCTTTCATTAAAGCTTTTAGCTCGTCGATACCTTTTCCTTCTTTGGCCGATACCCGTAGGCATTTGTAGCCTATTTCTGTATAAATGTATTGCAAATACAATTGTTCCTCTAACGTTGCCTCATCAAATGTATCAATTTTATTAAATACGAGTACGGCTTGAATTCCGTAGGCTTCTGCGGTGACTAAAAAACGATCGATAAAACTAGTAGTTGTGGGTGGATTGTTGATGGTTACCAACAAAAATACCACATCAATATTTGATGCAATAATGTGCATTTGATGGGATAAATTAACCGATTTTCGAACAATATAATTTTTCCGCTCATGAATATTTACAATGACTCCAATGGTTTCATCCGTTGTGTTTTCAAGTTCGTAATCAACCACATCTCCAACGGCAATAGGATTGGTACTCTTAATTCCCTGCATCCTAAATTTACCCTTAATTCGGCACTCCAAAAAAAGATTGTTTTCTGTTTTTATGGTGTACCAACTCCCGGTAGATTTATAGACAATTCCTATCATTTAAACTGAAAAATTATTTGGTTGAGACTATAACACAAAGCCTTCAAAACATTCGATTAAATTTATTTAAGCAAATATAGTATTTTAAAGAAAAATTAACAATTAAAACCCCTAATTTCATTGTTTACTCCTTTTCTTTTTAAAATAATATTAATATTTTTGTATAAATATAAATTTATACAAATGAAAAAATTGGTTGTTATTTTAGCTCTATTGTTGAACAATTTTTTGTTAGCACAAAACTATGATTTTAAAATTGTTACTACTGTTGAATCTATCGTTCCTGGTGGTTTAGGAAGATCTAGAATTATTGAAAATGGGACTGAAGTAGATTATACCCAATTTACAACTACTCGAACAAAAGACGGAAAAGAAAAAACTACAAAAGACCGTTCCGATGTAAAAATTGACGATTTAAAAGAAAGTACCTTAGTTAACTTTTACAGTTTAGTAGGTATTAATTTTCAAAATATCGCTTCAAATGATGCGATGATGACTTCATTATTAAAAAAATATAATGCTGAGGGTTGGGAATTAATTCATACTACTAGCGCAGTAGAGAGTGACGCTGGTAAATATGATGGTGTTGGTATTTTTATTAGTCGCTTTTATTTTAGAAAAGCAATTAAATAATTAAAAAAAACGCCCTAATTTGTTAGGGCGTTTTTTTTAATTATTCATAACTTTCTCTTGATGCGAAATACTTTCCTGATGAATGGCTTTAAACAGCTGCATGATAAAATCGGGACTCAAACCCATTTCTTTTCCTTCAATGGTCATTTTATGAAGAATTGCATTCCATCGCTGGTTTTGTAAAATAGCCACATTCTTCTCTTTTTTCAGTAAACCTATTTGATCTACTATTTGCATTCTTTTTCCAATAATTTCCAATAACTTTTCGTCGTAACCATCAATTTGCATTCTCAATGTATGCATGCGCTGGTTGTAATCATTGGCTTCATCAGTTGTTTTTCGAACTTTTAAATCCAAAAATAGTTGTTTTAGAACAGTGGGCGTAATTTGTTGGGCAGCATCACTCCAGGCATGATCAGGATCACAATGTGTTTCAATCATTAATCCGTCATAATTCAAATCTAGAGCTTGTTGTGCGACTTCTTGAATCATGCTTCGCTTACCAGTAATGTGCGAAGGATCACAAATCAAAGGCAAATCGGGAAAACGATTTTGTAAGTCAATGGCAATTTGCCATTCAGGATTGTTGCGAAATTTTGTTTTTTCATACGTAGAAAATCCACGATGAATTACCCCTAATTTTTTTATATTGGCATTGTATAATCGTTCTAATCCTCCTATCCATAGGGATAAATCTGGATTTACTGGATTTTTTAACAATACTATTTTATCGGTTCCTTCTAATGCATCGGCAATTTCTTGCACCGCAAATGGATTCACCGTAGTACGTGCTCCTATCCATAAGACATCTATATCATGTTCCAGTGCCAATTTAACATGCGCTGCTGAAGCCACTTCAATCGCCATTAGCAATCCAGTAGCTTCTTTAGCTTTTTGTAGCCATTTTAAACCAACAGCACCCACCCCTTCAAAACCTCCGGGACGTGTTCTGGGCTTCCAAATCCCAGCGCGAAAAATAGTGACATCCGAATTTTTCAATTCAGTTGCTATTTGTAAAACTTGTTCTTCTGTTTCCGCACTACAAGGACCGGCAATCACTAGCGGGTGCTTCAGCTGAAAATCATCTAACCAAGTTCGAAATTCTTTTTTATTTTCCATACTTTATTATTCGTTGTAAAATTACGATTTATTCTTTTCTGGTGTAATTAAAAAATAGAAAATGTCACTGTAAGTAAAAACAAAATAATTCAAATCATAAATACTTTTTTAAATAAATTTGAGTTCTTTTAAAAAAGGTTATTTTTGCTAAAATTTAGTACGTATGTCAATAGTTGTAGAAAATATTTCGAAAAATTACGGCGATCAAAAAGCCTTAGACAACATTAGTTTTTCGATAAAAAAAGGAGAAATTGTAGGTTTTTTAGGACCTAATGGTGCCGGTAAATCTACCTTGATGAAAATATTGACTACATATTTAAAAGCCGATAATGGGACTGCAATCGTGAACGAATTTAATGTGATTTCGGAACAAAAAAACGTGCAAAAATCGGTAGGATACTTACCCGAACACAATCCGTTATATTTAGATCTTTATGTGCGTGAATATTTACGTTTTAACGCCGAAATATATGGAGTTTCAAAATCGAGAATTGAAGAGGTAATTGTACTTACTGGATTAACATCGGAGAGTCACAAAAAAATAGGAGCTCTTTCTAAAGGCTATCGCCAACGTGTTGGACTAGCAACCGCATTATTGCACCAACCCGATGTCTTAATATTAGACGAACCTACAACCGGTTTAGACCCTAATCAATTGGTTGAAATTAGGGCCTTAATCAAGAACATTGGAAAAGACAAAACTGTTTTTCTTTCCACACACATCATGCAAGAGGTAGAAGCCATTTGTGATCGCGTCATTATTATTGATAAAGGAAAAATTGTAACCGATAAAAAACTCAATACCTTGGTAACCGATACTACCGAACAAATTCTTGAAGTAGAATTTGACAAAGTTGTAGATCAATCTGATTTTGCTGTTTTACCCGATTTAATAAAGGCCATCAACATCCACGATACTCTTTGGGAACTCACATTTTCTACTGTAACCGACAGACGTAGTGATGTGTTTGATTTTGCACAAAACAAAGGATTAAAAACACTTCAAATTGCACTGAAAAACAAAAATTTAGAGCAAATTTTTAGAGAAAAAACGGCTAAAAAACAGTAGTCGCAATTGCTTTAACATTTTCAGCTTTCCCCATCGAATAGTAATGCAAAACGGGTATTCCGGCAGCAACCAACTCTTTACTTTGCTGAATACACCACTCTATTCCTATTTGCTTCACCGCGTCGTTGTCTTTGGCTTTAACCACTTCCATAATTAATGCATCGGGAAGTTCGATACTGAATCGGTGCGGAATTAAATTCAATTGTTTTTTTGTAGCGATGGGCTTCAATCCTGGGATGATTGGCACAGTGATCCCTGCCGCTCTACATTTGGCCACAAATTCAAAAAATTTTTGATTGTCAAAAAACATTTGTGTGATGACATAATCGGCGCCATTTTTTATTTTTTGCTTTAAAAAATGAATATCGCTATCTAAACTAGGGGCTTCCATGTGTTTTTCAGGATATCCGGCTACTCCAATACAAAAATCGGTGGAAGCAGAATTTTGCAAATCGGCATCTAAATAAATTCCGTTATTCAAATTATGGATTTGGGAAACCAATTCGGAGGCAAAAGCATGCCCTTCTTTTTCGGGTTTAAAATAAATTTCACTTTTTACAGCATCTCCACGAAGCGCCACCACATTGTCAATGCCTAAAAAATCCAAATCAATTAATAGATTTTCGGTATCTTCTTTGGTAAAACCCCCACATAAAATATGCGGTATCGCATCAACGTTGTATTTATTTTGAATACCCGCACAAATCCCTACGGTTCCGGGACGTTTTTTGACAATTTTCTTTTGTAACAACCCGTTTTCCAATTCCTTAAACTCATATTCTTCACGATGATAGGTGACGTCTATGAAAGGCGGATTAAACTCCATTAAGGGATCAATACTATCAAATATAGATTGAATATTTTGTCCTTTTAACGGTGGTAATATTTCGAAGGAGAACAACGGTTTTCCGTTGGCATTTTGTATGTGTTCTGTTACTTTCATTTTTTGTTTTGTTTCAAGTTTCAAGTTTAATAGGTTTCAGGTTATTGAACTTGAAACTTTAAACCTGAAACAAGTATTTTTATTCTGCACTATTCGGAGCCAACCATTTTTCGGCTTGTTCCAAACTAATATTTCTTCTTTTAGCGTAATTTTCGATTTGATCTTTTTTGATTTTGCCTAACCCAAAATACTTACTTTCAGGATTGGCAAAATAATACCCTGATACAGACGAAGCAGGCCACATGGCCATACTTTCGGTCAACTTTACCCCAATTTCTTCTTCGACATGTAAGAGTTTCCAAATCGTCGGTTTTTCTAAATGGTCAGGACACGCTGGATAACCCGGTGCTGGGCGAATTCCTTTGTAATTTTCAGCGATCAATTCTTGATTTGATAATTTTTCATCGGAAGCATAGCCCCAAATCTCCTTACGTACTTTTAAATGGAGGTATTCGGCAAAAGCTTCTGCCAAACGATCCCCAAGTGCTTTGATCAAAATCGAATTATAATCATCTAAGGCTATCTCAAATTCAGTGGCTTTTTCCTCAATTCCAAAACCAGTTGTAACACAAAAGCATCCCATATAATCTTGAATGCTGCTTTCTTTTGGCGCAATAAAATCGGCTAAAGCAATATTAGGTGCACCAGCCGTTTTAGCACTCTGTTGTCTCAAGGTCAAAAACTTTTCAACTCCACTAGAAGTGACTAGCTCAATATCGTCATCATTTATAGTATTGGCAGGAAAAATACCTAAAATACCTTTAGCGGTCAACCAATTTTCTTGAATTAACTGATGTAACATTTTTTGCGCATCGGCGAATAAAGAAGTGGCTTGTTCGCCAACTACCTCATCCGTTAAAATTGCTGGGTATTTACCATACAATTCCCAAGAATTGAAAAACGGAGTCCAATCAATATAATCGGCTAAATCAGTAATCGCAACATCCACGGTTTTTGTTCCAATGAAATTCGGTTTAGCGGGTGTGTAATTCCTCCAATCCAACTGTAATTTATTGGCCCGGGCTTGCTCAATCGTTAAGAAATTTTTATCACGACTACGGTTCAAATAGCCTTCACGAAGCGCATCGTATTCGGAACGAATGTCTTGTGTATAGTTGGAGTTGGTTTCCGAATTCAATAAATTTCCAGCCACAGTAACCGCACGCGAAGCATCGTTTACATGAACCACCGTTGCGTTGTATTGAGGTGCAATTTTCACGGCTGTATGCGCACGTGAAGTGGTAGCACCACCAATCATTATCGGAATTTGAACATTGATTTTGTCTAACTCTTTAGCCAAATACACCATTTCGTCTAACGAAGGTGTAATCAACCCGCTCAATCCTATGATATCTACCTGATGTTCGATCGCTGCCGCAATAATTTTTTCCGGCGGCACCATGACACCTAAATCAATAATTTCATAGTTATTACAGGCCAAAACCACCGAAACAATATTCTTTCCAATATCGTGAACATCTCCTTTTACGGTTGCCATTAGCACTTTTCCAGCACTCGAAGAAGTCGCGTCGTCTTTCGCAGCCTCGATGTAAGGTAATAAATAGGCTACGGCTTTTTTCATTACACGAGCCGATTTAACCACCTGTGGTAAAAACATTTTACCGCTTCCAAATAGATCTCCAACCACATTCATTCCGGCCATCAAATTGATTTCGATTACTTCAATAGGTTTCGAGGCGGCTTGTCTTGCTTCTTCTACATCTATTTCTATAAATTCGTCAATTCCTCTCACGAGTGAATGGGTTAATCGCTCTTGAAACGTTCCATTTCTCCATGCTGCAATCGCCTTTTCATTGGCTTTGAAATGCTTCGCCTGTTCACTATCGCTCGGGTCGCCCTTAAAACTTTCGGCTAAATCCAATAAACGCTCGGTAGCATCTTCTCTTCTGTTTAATAAAACGTCTTCTACATGTTCTAACAAAACCGGATCAATTTCGTCGTAAATCTCTAACATTTCAGGATTCACGATTCCCATTGTCATTCCGTTTTTAATGGCATGGTATAGAAATGCGGAATGCATGGCCTCGCGCACTTTATCATTTCCTCTGAACGAAAAGGATACATTACTCACCCCTCCCGAAACATGTGCATGGGGCAAATTTTCTCTGATCCATTTGGTCGCTCTGAAAAAATCAAGAGCATTCAATTTATGCTCTTCCATTCCAGTAGCAACGGGAAAAATATTTGGGTCGAAAATGATGTCTTGAGCAGGAAAACCAACTTGATCTACTAATACATCATAACTTCTTTTACATATTTCGATGCGTCGCTCGAAGGTATCCGCTTGACCTTTTTCGTCAAATGCCATAACGATTACGGCAGCACCATATCGTTTGATTTTTTTGGCGTATTCAATGAACTTTTCTTCGCCTTCTTTTAGCGAAATAGAATTCACCACACCTTTTCCTTGAATTACTTTTAATCCCGCTTCGATGATCTCCCATTTCGAACTGTCGATCATTACGGGAACTCTTGAAATGTCTGGTTCTGCAGCCATCAAATTCAGAAACTTGGTCATGGCATACACCCCGTCCAACATTCCTTCATCCATGTTGACATCGATGATTTGTGCACCACCTTCTACCTGATTTCTTGCAATATCTAAAGCTTCTTCGTATTGTTCTTCTTTGATTAATCGAAGAAATTTTCTGGAACCAGTTACATTTGTTCTTTCCCCCACATTCACAAAATTAGTTTCAGGGGTAATTATTAACGGCTCTAAACCTGATAATTTAAGCCCCCTAACCCCCGAAGGGGGAACTGAAACTGAGAAATTTTTATTTGATTCTGACATTTTACAAAAATTAGATTTCCTTCAGAAAGGTTCGCGGTTTAAATGCTTTTGCAACCTCAGCAATCGCTTGAATGTGTTCTGGAGTCGTACCGCAACAACCCCCAATGATATTGACCAAATGATCTTTTAAATACTCTTTGATCAAGGCTTGCATTTCTTCGGGAGTTTGGTCATAATGTCCAAACGCATTAGGCAATCCTGCATTGGGATGCGCCGAAATATTCAATTGGGTGTTCATGGCCAATCGTTTCAAATAAGGCTTTAATTGATCGGCACCCAAAGCGCAATTGAACCCAACACTCAACAACGGAATGTGGGAAATAGAAATTAGGAAAGCCTCTACAGTTTGACCTGACAAGGTTCTCCCAGAGGCATCCGTTATCGTTCCCGACACCATAACTGGAATGTCCAATTTGCGTGCTTCTTTTACTTCTTCAATAGCAAAAAGAGCTGCTTTTGCATTCAACGTATCAAAAATAGTTTCTACCAACAATACGTCACAACCTCCATCAATTAATGCTTCGACTTGTTGCTTGTATGCCACGCGCAAATCGTCAAAAGTGACGGCACGGTAACCCGGATCATTGACATCGGGTGACATCGAAGCGGTTCGGTTTGTAGGTCCAATGGAACCCGCTACAAATCGTGGGCGGTCGGTAAATTCGTCCGCTACTTCGCGGGCAATTTTAGCCGATTGATAATTCAATTCGTATACTAAATCTTCCAAATGGTAATCGGCCATACCTATCGTTGTTCCCGAGAAGGTATTCGTTTCTACAATATCGGCACCGGCTTGAAAATACAAACGGTGGACTTGCTTAACGGCTTCGGGTTGCGTAATGGAAAGTAAATCATTGTTTCCTTTTAACGGATGCGGAAAATCTTTAAAGCGTTCACCGCGAAAATCTTCTTCAGAGAAATTGTTGCGTTGCAACATCGTCCCCATAGCGCCATCTAGGACTAAGATTCTTTCTTTTATGGCTTGTTGAATGTTTGACATACGATTGATAACTGATTAGTGTTCGAGTTATCATGAAAAATGAAGTTTTTTTCAGGTTATCTGTACCGTCTACATGACGCATTAGAATGTAGCACCTTTCCAAAAATTGGAGGTTGCTAAGCTTTCGTCGGGTCTATTCCCTCCAGCTTTCGTGATAACTACCATTATGTTTATGAACGGTGCAAATGTAGTGACAAAATTGAAATTATGAAATATTTTCAGAATAATAATACCTATTGCCTATAATTTAGATTTAAATTCAATAATTGTAAATTTATTTAGATTATTTTTCTAATAAAAATACTACACCCAATTATTTACACACTTTTTGTTAAAAATCACTTTTTTATTTTTTCAAATCAAAATCACTTCATACCTTTGTCAACGAAACAAAAGAGGAAAAATTTGAACTGATTGCAACCTCATTAAAAAAATGCTAAAGCAGTATTCCCTACTCCTTTATGCACTTCGCAATCCTTTTTTTTCTCGCTTAATTTATAATATATTTAATTATGGCTTATTTATTTACGTCAGAATCAGTGAGTGAAGGACATCCTGACAAAGTTGCGGATCAAATTTCCGATGCATTAATTGATAATTTCTTGGCTTTTGACCCCGAATCAAAAGTAGCTTGCGAAACGCTAGTTACTACTGGACAGGTTATTCTAGCAGGAGAAGTAAAATCGAATACTTATTTAGACGTGCAAACAATTGCACGTGATGTCATCAAAAAAATTGGATACACCAAAAGTGAGTACATGTTTGAAGCCAATTCTTGTGGGGTATTGTCGGCAATTCACGAGCAATCAGCTGATATCAACCAAGGTGTCGACAGAGCAAGCAAAGAAGAGCAAGGTGCAGGTGACCAAGGAATGATGTTTGGTTATGCTACCAACGAAACGGCAGAATATATGCCCTTAGCCTTGAAATTGTCGCACCAATTGTTACAAGATTTAGCTGACTTAAGAAGAGAGAACAAAGAAATTACCTACTTACGTCCGGATGCAAAATCGCAAGTAACATTAGAATATTCTGATGATAACAAACCGGTTCGCATTGATGCTATTGTCGTATCTACACAGCATGATGATTTTGCAGACGAACCTACGATGTTGGCTAAAATTAAAAAAGACATCATCGAGATTTTGATCCCAAGAGTTATTGCTAAAAATCCACAATATGCGCATTTATTTAATGACGCGATCAAATACCACATCAATCCAACAGGGAAATTTGTAATTGGAGGACCTCACGGCGATACGGGATTAACCGGAAGAAAAATTATCGTAGATACTTACGGTGGAAAAGGAGCTCACGGAGGTGGTGCTTTCTCTGGTAAAGATCCATCAAAAGTAGACCGTTCTGCCGCTTATGCCACTCGTCATATCGCTAAAAACTTAGTGGCTGCTGGTGTAGCTGATGAAATTTTAGTGCAGGTGTCGTATGCCATTGGTGTAGCCGAACCCACTTCTATCAACGTAAATACATACGGAACAGCAAAAGTGAACTTAACCGATGGCGAAATCAGCAAAGTAGTAGAAAGCATTTTTGATATGCGTCCGTACTTTATTGAACAACGCTTGAAATTAAGAAACCCTATTTATAGTGAAACTGCAGCTTATGGTCATATGGGAAGAACTCCGGAAACGGTTACCAAAACTTTCACAGCACCTGGTGGTTTAACAAAAACAACAACTGTTGAATTATTCACTTGGGAAAAATTAGATTTTGTAGACCAAGTAAAAGCAGCCTTTCAATTATAATCGAATTGCTTTATACAACAAAAAAGCCTGACCAATTGGTCAGGCTTTTTTGTTGTAGTATAGAGAACTTATAGATTGTATTTCAAACTTAAAATGATATATCGTGGTTGTACTCTGTAGCTTGAAAAACTACTGGTTCCTCCCAACTGACTGAAACTATTGGTGTCTAAAGATTTTGTATCCAACAAGTTTGTCCCCGAAAGTTTCCATTCCCACTTACTGTCTTTCTTTTGATAGATAATATTAGCCGATAAAAAATCATACTCACTATCAATAGTTTTTGATTTATTGTAATTGTGAAAGAAATTATATTCGGAAGTCAATGAAAAGGCCTCTAAAAAATAATACTCTAATGTCAAAGAAGGACTATCGGTGTATACGGTATCCGAAAAGTTATCACTAATGGAGTAATTATAAGACACTCCTAAGTTAGGCCATTTCTTATAATTGGTCGAAAATCCTAAGGTATAACTTTGACTTACCGACTCTGTAGTTTGGATTTGAGTAGGGTTATTGTCTGGATCGGCATCTGCATCTGGGAAAACTCGAATGTTATTGAATTTGTTCCATCCTACAGACACGCGCGCATTTGCCTTATAGTATTTAAAAAACGAACGTCCGTAATTTGCACTTCCGGAAAAAGATTCTTCCGGAAAATTTGAATTCATATTCACCGCAGAAGAAACTTGGTTTACACCCGTTAACAAAGCTTTGTTTTTAATGGCGTCTAGTTGTTTGGTATAGGTAATATTTGCAAAAATGTTTTCAAAATTAAACATGTTGTATTTGAAATAGCGCAAAGAATGTACTTGTGATGTCGAATTTTCTAAAAATCGATTACCGCTAAACAAACTGTTGTAATTTGAAAAAACATAACCTTGAGCCAATCGATTAATATCCGTAAAGTTATTGCTGAAAGAATAATTATAGGTTAAGGTTTCCGACTTTTTAATTTGCCACAAAGCATACACATCGGGCAGTACTCTTGTAAAAGACTGCTTATTTGAAGTACTAAGTTGCTGGTCGTTCATGTTGTACTGGTGCACACTAAACCCAGGATTGAAGGTGAATTTTCCGGTTAAAAATTTATAATGTAAGCCTAAAAAGACATCGTTAAAAATATAATTCACGTCATTATTATTTTCTGGAGCTGTCAAATCGTTTTGCAAACCGTTGTCCAAAATTTGAAAAATGGAAGAGTCAAAATTTTGATACGAATAGGTGTTCCCTAATGTCAAATTAATATTACTTTTAGGAGTAACCATGTAATAGTAATCTAATTTGGTATCGACTTTATTGGTTGTTACAAACCTAACTTGGTTGATATCATCTCTATTTTGCGAGCCATTATAACCCAACAAAACAAAAGGCTGTGTCGCTAAATTAGCATTGTAAATTGGATCCTCTTCTTGATACAGGTGCTGCATTTCTAATGCAAAAACATGTTTCTCACTTAACGTATAATAGTAATTAAAATTCTGATTTATCGAAAAGGGATTCTGTTTTTTATTGGTATACAAATCCGTTAATAAGCTAGAACTAATATCGGTGTTTTCTTTTTGATCCGAAAATTTTACCAAGGCATCATAATCAAAATGCACTTTTTCTGACGGCACATAACTAGAACTTAATTTAAATAAGGCTTGTTTGCTGTCTTGTTGTGTAATATCACTTCTGGTTTCTGAGATTGTTTGAGAGGATCCATCGGGTAAATTATCGGTACGATTAGAAACGGTTTTGGTCTCAATTTCAGTTTTATTTCCCAATACAATTCCAAAACCACTCAACGTCCATGCTTTTGTAGGGTTAAAACTAAAATTAGCAGCACCAAATGACGATTCAATATTGGCTGCTTGATTGTTTCGAAGTCCCATAATTCCCAAATCATTGGAAACCACATTAAAAGAAGAACCTCCTTTTCGCATCATATTTCTAAAACCTCCTGTAAACTTAAAATAATCTTGTGCCGTTAACGGGAGTTCCCCAATATTGTTTTTATTTGCTATTACATTAACACTAAACTTTGGATTGTAATAAAACAACTTTGGATTAATTATGAAACGGTCTTCTTTATCCCCAACACCAAAACCCGCCATCATATCTCCAAACCAAAAGTTTTTCTTCCCTTGTTTTAATTTAATATTAATGGCTACATTTTCTTCATTATTTTCCAATCCTTTCAAATTTGACACCTCGTTATAATTGCGCAAAACTTGGATTTTTTCTAAGGCATCTGCAGGAATATTCTTTGTGGCTAATTTGGTATCTCCATCAAAGAAATCTTTCCCTTCAACCATTATTTTCTGCACTTTTTTTCCTTCAACTTCAATTTCTCCATCTTTATTTACTTCAACACCCGGAAGTTTTTTTAAGACATCTTCTAATTTCCGTTCCGTGCCATTTTTAAAAGAATCCGCGTTGTAAATTATGGTATCTCCTGAAATGGAAACCGGCATTTCATAAACAATTTCTAATTCTTTTAATTGTGTTCCTTCTTTTAAGGTTATGGTATAGTTGATATTTGTTGTACCCGTTGTCACCGACTTCTCATACGACTGAAAGCCAATATAACTGGCTTTAATGGTATACTTGGTATTGGTTTTTAATACCAATGAAAACTTCCCCGTTTCATTTGAAATTGCATACGCATCCATGGCTTTTGTCTCTTGATTGACTGCCATAATATTCGCCATATCCAACCCTACTCCTGTAGAATCTTTTATGGTTCCTTCAAATCGAATATTTTGTGAAAAAGAAATCGAACTAAATAATAAAAATATAAAAAATATGTTTTTTTTCATTTGTTAATAGTATTAAATAGATAAGACTAATTTTATAAAGTTTTGTTACAAATTTATTAATCAAATTTTTTTACATTTTAATTTCTATAACTCCATCTTCATTTTTCATACTCTTTATTTTCTTTTCTTGAATATCATCAAATTCTTTTTGAGTTACTTTTTTTCCATTTTTAGGTGCTTTAATTTCAATTTTTTCTTGAGGATTTAAAACTATTTTTGAACATAAAAAAATGGTTTCACCTTCATCTAATTCTAAAATTAAACCCGGCAAACCCCAATATTTATTTGGACCGTTTGAAACTGGAATTTCAACTGTATACCATGCTTCAATTATTTTTTCTTTAGGTTCACTTGGTGTAAAAAAACTTGTTTTAGCGCTTTCTGATTTTTTCTTGTAATCTTCATATTCTTTTAAATCTTCTTCTGTAACAGGAATAATAATTTGTGCCTTAATACAAGTGTAATTGCCAATCTTCTTTTCTTCACCAGTTATGACCCAGTTAAATTTTGGCAAAGAATCTATGACTAAAAATTCTTTTCCAAAAATATCTAAATCGGTTATATATTGTTTTGATTTAAAATTTTTGTAATATTTTGAATCACCACCACCAGAGAAACTAACAAAGACTCCATTACTAGAAGGTTTTGGAGTAGCTAATTTTTCTTCTTCTGAATAAATTGATTCAATGGAATTAAATGATAAAATATAGTTTTTTTCAAAAGCCTTTTTCATGCTTTCCATCATTTTTTCTTTAACATCAGGTGTCATATCGTTACTTGTAATATTAATATTCTTCATACTTGTTTGTGAAGAATAGTAAGCTATTCCTTGAAAATTTTGTGCAAATGAGCTTAGAGTTAACGATAAAAATGCACTTAAAAAAAATAATGTTTTCATGTCTTTTAGTTTTTAATTAATGAAGCAAATTAATAGCAATAAATTCAAATAATAAGTTAATGAATGTTAACGTGTGTTAACGGCCAAATTAATATACAAATAGTTTTTACTTTTGAAGTATGAAAATTAATCTAAAAAGAATATTTGCACTAATTAGTCTTTTAGTTATAGCAACTATTTGTTTGCAAGTTTATTGGAATTATAAAAATTATTTGAGCAATAAAATCAGATTACACAATGAAGTGCAGATTGCATATGATTTTTCGCTAGAAAAATATTTTGATGAAGCTTCAAAGGAAACCTTCATAAGTGTTTTTAGCAAAGATTCAACCGTTGAAATGAAAGATTTTATAGCAAAAATAAAGGCAGATTCTATTTTTGGGAAAAAAATGAAAAATGAAAAAGAATCCAGAAATTTGTCAAAAAATAATATAACTAGTATATCTATTGATTTTAAAGATGTTAATGATAACACAAAAAAAATAAAAATAAAAAAAACCATTCCCTCTGATACAACAGTAATATCTAAAAAAATTATCAAAGATTCTTTAAACAAATCCATATCAAATTTCAAATTAGGAGACGTTAAAATTGAAAAAGATTCTACTAGAAAAGAAAATAATAAAATAAATTATACAACAACAAAACATATAGATTCTCTTCATTTTACATCGCTGTCAGAAAAACCTAAAATTATTATTTTAAAGGGTAAAAAAGCATTGGATTCTATTAGTGGTGATCAATTTCCTAACAAAATTACAATGACTTTTGTAAATGACACTATTAAATATAAAGTTTTAGATTCTATCTTTAATAAAGAATTAAATCGAAAAAATATAATTTTAAATTATCAATTTCATCATTTTAAAAAAGACACTTTATTTCACACTTATATAAGAAGCAAAGAAGAATTACCTTTTCAAATTAAACCAAATTCAACTTATCTAAAACCTAAAGAAAGTATTATTCTGAATTACAATTATTCAAATGGATTAATAGTTAAACGAATGGGGGTTGAATTGATTTTATCATTACTTTTTTCATTAGCTGTTATAGGTTGTTTGTATTTTTTGCTTTTTATCATCAAAAAACAAAAAAAAGTTGACGAAATTAAAAATGATTTTATCAACAACATTACTCACGAATTCAAAACACCAATAACAACAATAGCAACTGCTTTAGAGGGAATGAGCACATTTAATCCTGAAAATAATTTAGAAAAAAATAAAAAATATATTGCCATGTCATTCAATCAATTGTTTAAATTGGAAAACATGGTCGAAAAGATATTAGAAACAGCGACTTTAAACGCTAAAGAACTTCAATTGACTTTAGAAAATATTAATTTAATAGTTTTTATTAAATCAATTATTGAAAAACATGAGGATATTTCTAAAAAACAAATTGCCTTTGAATTTGAAAAAGAAGAATTATATATCAATGCAGATTCATTTTATTTAGAAAATGCAATTTCAAATTTAATTGATAATGCTATAAAATATGGTGGAAACAAGATCGAAATCAATTGTTTTCAAACGGATAAAACTACTTTAATTAAAGTAAAAGACAACGGAAATTCGATTTTAAAATCACAAGAGAAATTAATATTTGAAAAGTTCTATAGAATTCCAAAGGGAAACATTCACGACATAAAAGGATATGGAATTGGCTTATATTTTGCAAAAACTATAGTTGAAAAACACTATGGAACAATTGAATTAACTATAACAAACGAGACTATTTTTAAAATAACTTTACCAAATGACTAACAAAATTAATCTGCTTTTGGCTGAGGACGAAGCATCATTAGGGATAATTATTAAGGAAAGTTTAGAAAGTAGAAACTTTAGTGTTACCTTATGTGAAAATGGAGAATTTGCTTTTGAAGAATTTAGAAAATCGAACTTTGACGCATTAGTTTTAGATATAATGATGCCCAAAAAAGACGGTTTTACATTAGCAGAAGAAATTAGACAAATTAATAAAACAATCCCTATTTTATTTTTAACTGCAAAATCTCAGACAGATGATGTAATCAAAGGATTTAAAATAGGTTGCAATGACTACATAAAAAAACCTTTTAGCATAGAAGAATTAATTGTAAGAATTATATCATTAACCAATAATATTCAGAACAAAACTAATGCAACAAGATTTACAATTGGATCTTATGAATTTGAAACTGAATCACAATTATTAATCCACAAAGAAAAAACAGTTAAATTAACTAATAGAGAAACTATTTTACTAGAATTTTTAGTGAAAAACAAGGGAAAAACAATAGAAAGAACCTTGATATTAAATACTTTTTGGGGAAATGAAGATTTTTTTAGTGGTAGAAGTATGGATGTATTTATAACGAAGTTAAGAAAAAAGTTAAACCTCGATCCTACTGTAGAAATTATTAACAGTAGAGGACGAGGTTATAAGATAATATTTTAGATTATTATCTACTCATTCTAAATTGCATACGGTTTCCACCACCTGGTCCACCGTTCATCTCTTGCATTTCCTCCATTTTTTTCTTGATGATTTCATTGTATTCGGTCTGCGTAACCTCTTTCCCTTTTGCAATTGGTTTAATTTCAACTTTATCTTTAGAATTCAAGACAATTTTCGAACATAAAATAATGGTTTTCCCGTCGCTCACTTCTAAAATTAAACCGGGTAAACCCCAATAATTCTCTGGACCTTGATTGATGGGGATTTCAGGACAATACCATGCCGTGATGGTGTTTTCTTTAGGCATTTCCCAATCTTTAGTAAAATTCGTTTTATTGGTTTTAGTAGAATCTTTCACTTCTTCCTTTTTATCTTCTTCCTTTTTGTCACGGTTTCTAAATCTGAAATTTCTAAAGTCGGATTCATTAACCTTTACAGTTGCGGTAGCTTTAAAACACGTATAATTTCCAATTTGTTTGGATTCTCCCTCCATTTTCCAGTTGTATTTTGGCAAGGAATCTTTAATCAAAAATTCTTTTCCAAAAATCTCGCGATCAACAATATATTGTTTTTCTTTCACATTCTTGTAATGCGTTCCGCCGCCGCCCATCATGGAAGACATCATTCTAACGCCGCCTTGTTGCCCAGGTGCTTCTAATTTTTCTTCTTCTTTATAAATAGACGCCGACCGATCAAAATTTAATACAAATGTTTTTTCAAACATTTTTCGCATTCGCTCTTCGATTTGTTTTTGCATTTCGGGAGTCATGTCCTTATTTCCACTGAATCCTTTCGTAAATTCGGCCGTACTTGTTTTAGATTCATACACAGCCATTCCTTGAAAATTTTGGGCATTCATGATGCCCAAGAAGCCTAATAAAAAAGCAATAAATATTTTTTTCATTGTAAAAATTAATTTTAGATAACCAATAAGACCTTAAATAATAGAATTTGTTACACAATTTGGACTTTATTTTTGTCTAAAGTAGTATATTAGACTCATTAATTAGCATTTCGTTTAACCCATGCAACACACACACTATTTTTTTTCTTGGATTTGTAGTTTTGTTACAGCAATCACCTTCTCACAAACTCCTGTAAAAACTGAAAAACTAGATTCAATTTCATGGGATATTGATCGGTATTTGGGTTTTGACCAACAACTAAATCAATATGCCATAAAAGATAATGTTGTACTCAAACGAACTAAAAATGAAGTTTTAGTCTATAAAAACCTAGGATTAGGTAAAATTGAACGGGTTGATTTTCAAAATCCATTACAACTTGTCGTTTTTTATAAAGAATTCAACACATTAGTGTTATTAGACAACCAATTGAATGAGACCAAACGTATTGACTTCAATTTGAGTCCCACATTTATTCAGTTGGAAGCTATGGGTTTGTCGGCACAAAATCAATTGTGGGTGTATGATGGAAACAGCAATCGGTTGGGCTTGTATTCCACAACTAAAGATCTCACAAATTGGATCACGGTACCTAATTCAAATCCACTCGTTAATTACACTTCAGACTACACCTTTTTTTATGGGATAGACAGTCAAAAAAAACTAACTACTTCATCCATTTATGGGAAAGTAACCGCGCTAGGCAGCCTACCAAATCATGATAGTATTCAACTGGTTGATGCGACAACAGCACTATATTTTATGAAACAGCAACTCTATTTGTATGAAATAGCAAAAGGAATCAGCAGAAAAATTGAAATAACTGAAAATTTCGTAGACAATTTTTTCTTTAAAGATGGAATTTTAGTTATTTTTACCCAAAATAAAATTACGAATTATAAATTAATTTTACCATAATGCACATAGCAGTAGCAGGAAACATTGGAGCAGGAAAAACAACACTAACTCGTTTATTGGCGAAACATTATAAATGGGAGCCTCATTTTGAAGACGTAGTAGACAATCCGTATTTAGATGATTTTTACCATCAAATGGAACGCTGGAGTTTTAACCTGCAAATCTATTTCTTAAACAGTCGTTTTCGGCAAGTGTTACAAATTAGACAAAGCGGTAAAAACATTATTCAAGATCGAACCATTTATGAAGATGCACATATTTTTGCACCCAATCTTCACGCTATGGGATTAATGGCCAATCGAGATTACAACAATTATACTTCCTTATTTGAATTGATGGAAGGTTTGGTAGGAGCTCCTGATCTATTAATCTATTTGCGCAGTTCCATTCCTAATTTAGTGAGTCAAATCCACAAACGTGGAAGAGACTACGAAAATTCTATTTCTATTGATTATTTGAGTCGTTTGAACGAACGCTATGAAGCATGGATTCAGACCTATGACAAAGGAAAATTAGTGATTATTGATGTAGATGATATTGATTTTGTAAACAATCCTGAAGATTTAGGAAACATAATAAACAGAATAGACGCCGAACTTAACGGCTTATTTTAGAAAAAAACGCCTCAAATGAGGCATTTTTTTTACATCTAAATACCTTAATTGGCATCAAATAACGACAGTACCTCAATGGCATTCGAAGGCTTATCGATTTTGATAATTTTAGGAAACCCCGGAATCAAATCGAAATAGTTGGTGTTAAAAAATCCGTCTTTCGAATGCAAATACACATTTTTTGCTAACGTATTTGTTGTGACTTCAATTAGTGTTTCACCCACAACTTTAATTTCGATCGTTGGCTTTTCAAGCAGCAACTCTTTTGGTTTTACAAAATAATGGTAGGCAACAGACTCCGTGTTTTTACCTTTGAATTCGACTTGCAAAACTGATTTTTGCTTGTCAAAATTTGGGAATTGGTCATACTCAATTTGCAAACAAACGGTATTCGATTCCTGGTTGATTTCACATATTTTATCTGCTTTCCAAATGACATTACCTGAAAAGTCAAGCAATTGTGCCGTTAGTGTTCCGGTTTGTAGGTCGAAAGTATCATTACTTCCAATAATTGAAAGTGCCTTTGCATCCTCCGAAAAAAGCAATACAATGGGTGCAAAACTTTCTTTAACTTGATAATGAGAAGCTTTCCAATTGCCATAATAGTCTACCGTACTCCATGAAGTTACCGGCCAACAATCGTTAAATTGCCAATACAATGATCCCATGCAATAGGGCTTTGCCAATCGGTGAGCTTCAATGGCCGTTTTCATGCCATAGGCTTGCAACAGTTGTGAAACGTAAATGTATTTGTCAAGAGCTATGGGCACCCTAAAATCACGTGCCATATACTCGTTTATGGTTTCAAAACCTGTAGGATGTTTTTGATGATTTTTAAACACTTCTGATCCAAAATTTAAGTCCGATTGCGCAATTACTCTTTCTAATGTTTCTTTATTGGGCATGCCTTGAAAACCATACTCGCTCATAAACCGACCCACTTTCTTCTGATACATTTCAAAAGGTTCTTTGCCCCACCAAACGCCCCAATAATGAGAATCACCTTGCAACAAACTTTCTTTTCTTCCCCAACCAATAGAAGGTGATGAAGGCCAATAGCTGTTTTTATCTTTAGACAATAAACTGTCTAACGTATGTGGAATCAATTCGTGAAAGACTTTTTTATAGTCGTTCCAAATTTGTGTGGAATCAGATTTAGAATAATTATATTGTTTTTGCCAACCCCAGTTGTGCCAACCTTCGTCGTTTTCATTATTTCCGCACCATAAAGCCAAACTTGGATGATTTTGCAAACGGTCGACTTGATCAATTACTTCTTGTTTGACATTTGCTACAAATTTATCATCCCCTGGATACATGGAACAAGCAAACATAAAATCTTGCCAAACTAGAATTCCATTCGCATCGCAAGCGTCATAAAATGCATCATCTGCATAGACACCTCCACCCCAAACACGCAACATATTCATATGCGCCGCTTTTGCATTTAACACCAACTCTAAGGGAGAGGTTTTGGAAACCCTGGGCAAAAAACTATCGTTTGGAACATAATTAGCCCCTTTCATAAAAACGGGTTTTCCGTTCAGTTTAAAGTAAAAACCCGTTCCAAAAGTGTCTTTGTTTTGGACCAGTTCGATGGTACGCAGTCCAATGTTTAATTTTTTACTTTCTAAGAGTTTATTTTGTTGAAATAATTCAACTGAAAAGGAATATAAATGAGGTTTCCCTAATCCGTTACACCACCAAAATATAGGCTTCAAAATTTCATAAGGCATCTTTACAATATTCTTCCCTTTTTTTAGATGAAAGGTTTGAACTTTATCATTCAAAGCGAGTTGCACTGTTTGTTCTTTAGGCGAATAAATATCCGTAATAAATTCCAAAAGCGCTTTTTCTTCGTTCAATTGGAGTTGGCTGTATTTAATATTTTCGATTTTTGCCGAATTCCAAAATTTCAATTGGACATTCTTCCAAATTCCAGCCGTAACAAAACGTGGTCCCCAATCCCAGCCAAATTGATATTGCGCTTTACGGATAAAAACACGTTCTCTTTCAGGTAACGTATACGGCAATTTTGTGGCGGCTTCTTTTCCTTTTTGTACTGCCGAATGAAATACAATTTTCAGCTGATTCTTCCCTTTTTTAAGTCGGTTTTTGACCGATAGCGTCCATTTTCGGAACATATTATCAGCTTCTAAAATCGAATTCCCGTTCAGAAAAACGGTGGCATAGGTATCTAATCCGTTGAATTCTAATTCTATATTTTCAGCAGAAAGTTCGAAATTTGAAACTGAAAAAATGGTTTCATATTCCCAACTCTCGTTTTCAATCCACTGCAATTTTTTTTCATTGGCCCCATAAAATGGATCCGGAATTAAATGCTGCTGGAATAAATCGGTATGAATAGTTCCAGGAACGGTTGCCTTGTATTTTCTTGTTTCGTTTTGCTTGTTGAATGTCCAGTTTTCGGTGGACAAACTGCGATAGGAAGTCTGTGCCGAAACCGAACAGCAAATAATAATCAAAAACAAGAATATTTTTTTAAACATATAAGGCAATTAGATCAATTTATGATTGCAACTTTTTCTTCAGTTGGCTGATTTCTTCGGGGCTAGCGATTTCCGTTCCATCGGTGATGGCGGATGAATGATACCAATTTGCATTTACCCTTTCATTTAATTCCGAAATATTGGTCGATCGCAAGCCTCCTCCGGGCATGATTTGAATTCTATTTTGCGCTTGAACAACTAATTGCTTCAAGACGTCTTTTCCTTCCATAACATTAGAAAAAGTTCCGGAGGTGAGCAGGGTCGTAAAGCCACAAGAAATCACATCTTCCAAAGCTTGTTCATAATGAGTAACCGCATCAAACGCACGGTGAAAGGAACACGGTAGCGGACTTGCAAGTGCGACTAATTCGCTGTTTAGTTCGATTTGAATCGTTTGGTCCTCTTTCAATATTCCGAAAACAAATCCGTCCACACCTAATGTTTTTAAGGCGTTAATTTCTGATTTCATTTGCTCAAATTCTACTACTGAGTAAACGAAATTTCCTCCTCTTGGACGAATCATCACATATAAATCGATGGTCAAATTTTCTCGAGCTTGTTGTACAAGATGCGTATTTGGTGTGGTGCCTCCGAGTGCAATGTTGTCACATAATTCTACACGATCAGCTCCTGATTTTTCAGCAATTAAAACTGAATCCAAATTAAAGCAAGCGATTTCTATTTTTTTTTCTTGGATCATAAATTATTTCAAAAAGTAATTGGCATCCAGTAATCGATTTCCTGTGGCATCGTGAACGGCATAATTGAAACCTCCTTGCACACAATAGGATCCG
>NZ_JBILKB010000052.1:0-14669 GCF_044376915.1 Flavobacterium sp. | reverse complement strand
GCAATGGATAAAATTATCGCTCTTGGAATTTCTTTGATGAGTTTGTGTAACATATGTAAGATTTACAATAAAATTAGTTAAAATTAAGTGACTGCACAACAAAGGCTATTAAATAAAGTACAAGATGAATCATAAGTAAATTGTTATTATTTCTGATACAAAATTCAATAGAAATACCCAACAAAAAAATTCAAAGTAACCCAACTGTCATTTTTTAAGGATGAATTGTAATTATTGAATACATTCAGAAAAATCTTATCAACAATTCGTAAATCGTAAATCGTAAATCGTAATTTATACTTACTTTTGCCTTTCGTAAAATTGCAACCATTATGATTTATAAATTTAGAGCTATTCTTGATGCCGAAGAAGATATTTTTAGAGATATTGCCATCGAAAGCAACAACACTTTAGAAGATTTACACAACGCACTTACCAATGCTTTTGGCTTTGATGGTACTGAGGTAGGCGCTTTCTACACCTGCGCAAATGACTGGGCTTGGCACGAAGAAGACGGCATCCCAATGTTTGACACGGGAGATATCCCAGGCGAAATAAAAACCATGTCGGAATATGCAATCGACGAATTAGTGCACGAACAAAATACTAAATTAGTGTATGTTTATGATTTATTCAGCATGTGGACATTCTTTGTTGAATTAGCTGCAATTGAAAATAAAGAAGCCAACGAAACGTATCCTGCCCTACTCTTTTCGCATGGAGAACTTCCAGCCGAAGCACTACAAAGTGGTCTGAGAGGTGATTTGTCTGAAGAAGATATGTTTGGCGAATTTGAAGATGACTTAGACGACGAAGATTACGATATGTTTGAAGGCGATGACAGCTTTGAAGACATGGGATTTGAAGAAAACTGGAATTAATTATTAGCCAAGTTGCAATGGCAATGTGCCAATAATCTAATGTGCCAATATGCCAATGAAACAATAAGCCTATAACACTAGATTACATTTTCCAAGCTCTAAATTGACACATTGACTAATTCACTAATTGACACATTAAAAAAATGATCAACTTATTTAACGCACATATTGAAAACCTATCTGTTCACAGAGTAGGTAACAAAAGTAGAAACGAAGCCATCTTTTTATCAGAAAATCCTTACGGATTGAATGATGAAATTATGCCGTTACTCAAAGAATTTTTCTTTAAATCGTTTCGTGAAAAGGAAGAAAATTACTTTCAATTTGCTCATGAAGTAGATTTAGAATACAACGAAATGTTCAATTTTGCCAGTGAAGTTTTTACAAATCCAGGAGAAATTCACAACGTTTCAAAAAAAATAACGAAACACCTTTTTGAACAGTCCAATCACCCGCACATTAAAAATGGCGAAGTGTATGTGGCTTATTTTACGAACGTTTCTATCGACAATAATGTAGTGGATGCGATTGGTGTTTTCAAAAGCGAAATGCAAACCGATTTCTTGCAATTTGAAGAAAAAGAAACCAATTTAGAAATGATTCTTCAACAAGGGATCAATTTGAATAAGTTGGACAAAGGCTGCATCATTTTCAATTATAAAAAAGAAGAAGGCTACAAAATATTAACCGTCGACAGCAATCGCTACGATGCCCGTTATTGGTTAGAACACTTCTTGTCGGTAGATGCTTTTCAAGACGAAAACTTCATGACTAAGAAATACTTGAAATTCTGTCAAGAGTTTGCTAAAGAGGTAGTTTTACCTGCTGAAGACAAACAACAAGAAGTATTGTTTATGAATCGTGCCATCAATCACTTTGCGAAAAATGATGAGTTTGAAGAAACGGCTTTCTTAAACGAAGTAATGCAAAACCCAGAATTCATTCCAGAATTTAAAAATTATAAAGTAGATAAAGGGGCAAAATATAGCATTGAAGATGTATCTAGTTTTCCAATTGCCAATGCTGCCGTGACAGATGTGCGCCGTACGTTAAAAAACACAATTCAATTAGATACGAATATCCAAATCAAATTGGACTTCATCAACCCAGAAAGTGCAGAGAAGTTCGTAGAAAAAGGTTGGGACGAAGAAAAACAAATGTATTACTATTTGGTGTACTTCAACAAAGAACAGAAATCATAGAATAAACAATAAAATCTCTTAACCTCAATTACAACCTAGTTCTTGAGGTTTTTTTATACCCAAACTTTAACAAAATATTTTGTTTAATCTTTTAATTATTTTATTAAACATTTTATACCTTTGCTAAAATTCATACAACCATGGCAAAGAAGAAAGAAATTACACCGCAAGCCCTTATAAGTTTCTATGTAGACTACTTTTTAGAACACCACAAACAACCTCAGTCGGTTTATCAATTTGCAAAACAATTCAACTTTGATGAAGCTTTATTTTATGGTAATTTTTCATCTTTTGACCAAATCGAAAAATCATTTTTTTCATCACTATTTGATCAAACACTGCACATGCTAGAAAAAAGTGAGGATTTTAAATCCTATGATGCGCGAACGCAATTATTGAGCTGCTATTTTACTTATTTCGAAATGTTAACAGCCAATAGAAGTTTTGTGATGGCCTTATTAAAAGAAGATAAAAACAAGTTGAAAAGTGTTACGAAATTATCGGAATTGAGAAAACAGTTCAAACAGTTTTTTGACAACTTGGCAATTGAGAAAATCGATTTAAAACAAGAAAAACTAATTGAATTTCAAGAAAAAGCAATGAGTGAAATGGCTTGGGTACAATTTCTATTTACCTTAAAATTTTGGATTGAAGACACTTCCTTAGCTTTTGAAAAAACCGATATTTTTATTGAAAAATCGGTAAATACAAGTTTTGATTTAATGGATACTACTCCATTTAAAAGTTTGATTGACTTTGGAAAATTCATGTGGCAAGAAAAAGCGGCATTCAAACTGTAAAACAAAAGCTACCCAAATGAAAACCATAGACAGCATTCCAACGTCAAAAATTCAACGCGCTTCAAAACTCCTTCAAACCGGAGCAAAAGTGGGTGTGAATTACCTCAAATATTATGGAGATAAAATCACCAAAACCGAAACAGAAGCCAAAGAAACTCTAAATACAAATAATGCTGCAGACATTTATGACGGCTTAAAACAAATGAAAGGAAGTGCCTTGAAAGTGGCACAAATGCTCAGCATGGAAAAAAGCATACTGCCTCGTGCGTATGTAGAAAAATTTTCGCTTGCCCAATTTTCGGTTCCACCTTTGTCACCACCCCTGGTTAACAAAACATTCAAAAAATATTTTGGAAAACTGCCTCAAGAAATTTTCGACAACTTTAATGCTACTTCCATCAATGCTGCAAGCATAGGCCAAGTGCACCAAGCAACAAAAGAAGGTAAAAAATTAGCTGTCAAAATTCAATACCCAGGTGTTGCTGAAAGTATTAGCTCTGATTTGGCCATGGTCAAACCCATTGCAATTAAAATGTTCAACATCAAAGGAAAAGATTCGGATAAATATTTTAAAGAAGTCGAAGACAAATTGGTGGAAGAAACCAATTACATCAACGAAGTGCAACAAAGCATACAAATGGCAAAGGCGTGTGAGAACATTCCGAACTTACTTTTTCCAAAATACTATCCCGAATGGTCTTCCGAGAAAATCATCACAATGGATTGGATGACGGGCGAACATTTATCGGAATTTACCGCGCACAATACAGATCCCGAGAAATCAAATCTCTTGGGGCAAACCCTTTGGGATTTCTATATGTTTCAAATGCACAATTTGAGAAAAGTTCATGCCGATCCGCATCCAGGTAACTTTTTAATAACAAAAGACACCCAACTTGTGGCACTAGATTTTGGTTGCATTAAAGAAGTACCAGAAGATTTCTATATTCCCTATTTTGAATTGGCTAAAAAAGAAAATTTGGAAAACCCTGCCTTTTTTAAATCAAAATTGTACGAATTAGAAATACTTAGAACCGATGATTCTCCAGAAGAAACCGAGTTCTTTACCGAAATGTTTCATGAATTGCTCAGTTTATTTGCGCGTCCCTTTCATGTGGAAGAGTTTGACTTTTCAGACGACGAGTTTTTTGGTCAAATCGCCGATTTAGGGGTACGCTACTCCAAGAGCACCGAATTGCGCAACATGAATGGAAACCGTGGTTCCAAACATTTCATCTACATCAACAGAACCTTCTTTGGTTTGTACAATTTGATGCATGATTTGAAAGCCAAAAATGTAAAAATCAATCATTTTACCTCGTATTAATATTTCATACAAGAATAAAATAATCCCTAATAGTACTGTCGCTATTGGGGATTTTTTTTATCTGAACAAATAAGGGTAACATTTTCTAGATATCTTCGTCTTATGAAAAACAAAAACAAAAGATTTTGGAAACCATTTTAAAAATTACCCACCTCAATAAAATTTTCAATCGAAAGTTACATGCCGTTAATAATGTATCGTTTGAAATAAAAAAAGGAAATGTGTATGGCATTCTGGGTCCGAATGGCTCTGGAAAATCGACCACCCTAGGTATTGTATTGAACGTAGTAAATAAGACGTCTGGCGAATTTGAATGGTTTGAAGGAAAACTCGATACCCACCAAGCCTTAAAAAAGGTAGGGGCAATCATTGAACGCCCAAATTTCTATCCGTATATGTCGGCCAAAGAAAACTTGGAATTGGTATGCAAAATAAAAGGAGTACCCTTCTCAAAAGTGGATGAAAAACTTGAATTGGTTGGGCTTTTAGATCGAAAAAACGACAAATTCAAAACGTTTTCATTGGGCATGAAACAACGATTAGCCATTGCTTCGGCCCTATTGAATGATCCCGAAATATTAATCTTAGACGAACCCACCAACGGACTCGATCCACAAGGAATTCGACAAATTAGAGACATCATCCGAATCATTGCCGCTCAAGGCACCACCATATTATTGGCCTCCCATTTATTAGACGAAGTTGAAAAGGTATGCAGTCATGTCGTCGTGTTACAAAAAGGCGTCATGTTGTATCAAGGTTCGGTTCACAACATGATTGAAACCAATAGCTTCTTCGAACTGAAAGCGAAAGACCTTACACAATTACAAAAAGCCCTTGAAGGCCATAATTCTGTTGAAAGAACAAAAGAATCAGAAGGAAAATTATTGGTGTTCCTAAAGCAAGATATAGCAGCGGAGGAACTAAACACCTATCTTTTCAAACACAATATTGTTTTAGAACATCTTGTAAAAAGAAAAAATAGTTTAGAAGAACAATTTTTAGAATTAACCAAAAACTAATGCAAAGATGAAAAGATTACTCTCCATAGAATTTCAAAAAATTTGGAAAAATAAAGCCAGTCGCATTTTAGTACTCGCCTACTTCATCTTACTCAGTTCGATTGCGTTGATTAGCTCCATTAAATTTACCATTTTTGGAAACGAAATCCGAATCGCCGACCAAGGGATCTTCAATTTTCCGTATATATGGCATTTTAATACCTTTATTGCTGCGTTGTTTAAAATATTTTTAGCCGTAGTCATTGTATCCATGATGGCCAATGAATATACGTATGGAACCTTAAAACAAAATTTAATAGATGGATTAAATAAAAAAGAATTCATCACTTCTAAGTTTTTAGTGGTCGCTGTATTTGCTCTGGCTTCGACCTTTTTTGTATTTGTACTTTCCTTAATTTTAGGCTATTCCTTTTCATCCTATAATGAAATAGGCATTGTCTTTTCAGATTTGGAATACCTTTTGGCCTTTTTTATCAAACTGTTTGCCTTTTTTTCCTTCTGTTTATTTTTAGGAATAGTAGTAAAACGAAGCGCTTTTGCGCTGGGCTTTTTAACACTTTGGTTTGTAGCCGAACAAATCATTTATTGGATGGTAAAATTTGTCATATTAGGCGGTAATGATAAATCCAAAAACTTTGCCGACGCCATGATCAAATATTTTCCAATGGAATCCATGTGGAATTTAAGTCGAGAACCCTTTTCAAGATTCAACGCCGTAAAATCACTTGAAAAAGCAATGGGTAGCAGTAAAATAGTTAAAGATTACAGCATACATTTTTCAGAAATTAGCATAGTATTAGTTTGGACAGGCATTTTTATTATTGCCTCACATTATATTCTAAAAAAGAGAGATTTATAGTATCTTTGTGATACTATGGGGATAGTAAAACATGCTTGGCTTATTATTTTTGGAATTGTCTTTCAATTGGGAAATGCACAATACATTTCCGTAGATGAAAGTTACACCGCCCTACAACTCGTCCAGGATAAATTAATAAACAGCCCGTGCGCAAACGTATTCAATGTCTCGGTATCAGGTGGAAACTTTACAACAGGTGAAAAAAGTTTTGGTTATTTTGATGCTACTGGTTCTGCTTTCCCATTTGCAAACGGAATTGTGTTAACCACAGGCAAAACAGCAAATACCATCGGACCCAATGCCACATTATCTGATGACGGAGGAAACATGGGTTGGAATGGTGATTCCGACTTAAATCAAGCATTAGGCCTGAGCAATTCTTTCAATGCCACCGTTTTAGAATTTGATTTTATTCCATTAGGAGATCATATCAGTTTTGATTATATTTTTTCATCCGAACAGTACCTTTTAAATCCGTCAGCAAATCAATGCAATTTTACCGATGGTTTTGTCTTTCTTTTAAAGGAGGCGACGGCAACAACATATGAAAATTTGGCAGTTATTCCCGGAACAACAACACCTGTAAAAGTAAACACCGTAAGAGGTACAGGTACGCTTTGCCCTGCAGCTAATGCCACCTATTTTGATGCCTTCAATACTACCGAACATCCTACCAATTTTAACGGGCAAACCAAAGTATTGACAGCACAAGCAGCTGTTACTCCAGGCACAACCTATCACATCAAATTAGCCATTGCTGATGAAGGCAATTACCGATACGATTCGGCCATATTCTTAGGAGGTGGTAGCTTTAATTTTGAGGTTGATTTAGGTACTGATCGATTATTGGCCAATGGAACGGCACTTTGTCCAACTGAAACCATTATACTCAATGCTAACCAAGCAAGTGCCATCAGTTATCAATGGTACCAAAACAACAATGCAATATCAGCAGCAACACAAGCCACCTATGAAGTAACTTCTGCAGGAGAATATAGTGTCGAAATCAATTATGGTCCGAATTGCCAAACTACAGGAAGTATTCGCATTGAATATGCAACCGACTTAGTCGTAAATGAAACCACATTTACAATTTGCGATACCGATACCAATCAAGACGGAAGCACTTCCATAAACTTGAGTGTAATTATCCCACGATTATTCACCAATTTACCCACCAATTATGCTGTCTCGTTTTTTGAAAACACAACTAGTGCCATAGTTTTACCAACAAATTATACGAATGTTTCACCTTACAATCAGATTATTTATGCACGCATAATGAACTTTCCCGGGTGCTATAACGATTATCCGATAGAATTGATTGTCGCAACTTTCCCATCCATCGTTACAGACGAAGAAGTTGGCTTATGTGAAAATTCAACAGCTTTACTCGATGCGGGTTCAGGGTTTACAAGTTATTCTTGGAATACGAATCCGGCTCAAACTACTCAATCCATCACTGTAGCAAATCCTGGAAATTATACTGTAACACTTACCAATGCTTCAAATTGTTCGAAAACAAAAACATTTACTGTTATGGCTTCTGGTGTAGCTACCATAGAAAATGTTCTAGTTACTGATTTTTCAGAAAACAATTCCATAACGGTAGCATATAGTGGCCCAAGCACTTATACTTTCTCAATAGACGGAATAAATTATCAAACTTCGCCCACCTTTACACATCTGACTGAAGGAGAATACACAATATATGTAAAAGACACCAAAGGATGTGGCATCACTCCCGCTACTTTTTTTATCTTGGACTATCCTAAGTTTTTTACTCCTAATGGAGATGGTATCAATGATTTTTGGTACATCAAAAACTTAAACCAACGCATAACTGGAAGTGGGTCCATCACTATTTTTGACCGCTACGGAAAATTTATCCACCAAATTAACCCCCAAAATCAAGTTTGGGATGGAACCTTTAATGGAACACCTTTACCCAGTGCTGATTATTGGTTTCAAATTCAATTGGGCGACGGAAATAATATTAAAGGCCATTTTTCACTAAAACGTTAGGTGCAATTATTGCACAATCGGCTACAAAATAATATATTCGCAGTATGATGCACGCAAATGAAATTGAAGCGATAAAGTCACTATTAGCTTCACCAAAAAAAATAGCAATAATACCACACAGAAATCCGGATGGAGATGCTATGGGTTCAACCTTAGGGCTCTATCATACCTTACTACAAAAACAACACGATGTAGTGGTCATCGCACCCAACGAATTCCCAGATTTTTTAGCTTGGTTGCCCGGAAGCGAAAACGTATTGCTGTTTGAAAAAAATACAGCAAAATGCACTAGCCTATTGGAATCGTGTGATCTTATTTTTACCTTAGATTTCAATGCCTTACATCGCACAGGGGAAATTATGGAAAAAGCGCTAACTGTTTTAAACGCAACCAGCATCATGATTGATCACCATCAATTTCCGGATACGTATGCCAACTATACTTTTTCAGATACAGCTTATGGATCAACATGCCAAATGGTATATGATTTCATCTATGCATTAGGCTATGAAAATTTATTGAACAAAACCGTTGCCACATGTTTATATACCGGAATTGTAACCGATTCAGGAAGTTTCCGTTTTCCAAAAACAAGCGGCGCAACTCATAAATGTGTTGCCGATTTAATTGATCGAGGCATAAACAATAGTGAAATTCATAATTTACTGTTTGATAATTCAAGTTACAACCGATTATTATTACTTGGAAAAGCTTTGCAAAATTTAAAAATTTTAAACGAATATAAAACGTCTTATATCACCTTAAGTCAGGAAGAATTAGATGCTTTTAGCCATCAAAAAGGTGATACGGAAGGCATCGTTAATTATGGATTAAGTATAAATGGAATCGATTTTACAGCCATTTTCATTGAAAACAAAGAAGAAGGAATTATTAAAATTTCATTCCGTTCTCAAGGCGAATTTGATGTCAATCAATTTGCAAGAAAACATTTCAATGGAGGTGGACATATCAATGCAGCCGGTGGAAAATCGGATGCAAGTTTAGCCGAAACCGTTCAACAATTTATTCGTATTTTAGCCACAGAAAAAAAATAAAAATGAAAATACAACCACTAGTATTCGCTTGCACATTTTTGATTTTTATTTGCAGCTGTTCGCAACGTCAAGATGAAGCCCGCAGACCTATTTCGCATGCATCGGGAACGTTCATTAAGAAATCCATAGAGCGCAATAAAAAATTAGTAGCCAACGAAGAAAAAATTATTGATTCGATCATTAAGAATGATACGTTAAAAGAATATACCGCCTCAAACAAAGGCTATTGGTACAAATATGAAACTAAGGTTGACGAAACCTCTGCGTTTCCTAAAAGAGGCGATATTGCTTATTTTGATTATGAAGTAAAAGATATTGAAAACACCATCATTTATACTAAATCCGAAACTAAACCCCAAATATATTATGTGGACAAACAAAACATGATTACGGGATTACGCGATGGAATAAAGTTAATGAAAAAAGGCGAAACGGTTTCGTTTTTATTTCCGTCACACATGGCCTATGGCTATCATGGTGATGATCAAAAAATTGGGATAAACCAGCCCATCATTTGTACGGTAACCTTAAAAGATATTCAACCCGATCCACAAGGAGAAAATTAATTAAAAACTATGAGATCCATTTCTTTTTTACTGGTAAGTTTCATGCTGTTTTTTTCGTCATGCACAAAGTCTTATGATCAATTAAAAGAAGGACTTTATGCTGAAATTGAAACTTCAAAAGGCACAATGATAGCCAAATTAGCCTATGAAAAAGCACCCATTACGGTCGCTAATTTTATATCTTTAGCTGAAGGAAAAAACCCATTTGTAAGTGAGGATTATAAAGGAAAAGCATTTTATGACGGCTTAACTTTTCATCGTGTGATTCCAGATTTTATGGCACAATGTGGAGACCCAAACGCTAATGGATCAGGTGGACCTGGATATAAATTTAAAGATGAATTTCATCCCGATTTAAAACATTCAAAAGCTGGAATTTTAGCAATGGCAAATGGCGGACCGTCAACCAATGGAAGCCAATTTTTTATCACTCACAAAGCTACGCCATGGCTCGACAACATTCACAGTGTTTTTGGAGAAGTAATTGAAGGTATTGAAGTATTAGAAACCATTGAAAATGATGATGTAATTGAACACATTAGCATCATTCGCATCGGAAATGCAGCCAAAAAATTTGATGGGGTGAAAATTTTCAAAAAATATTATGACGTGCAAGCTAAAGCACAAAAAAAATGGGAAGAGAAAACAAAAATTATTCGAGAGAATAAAGCCAAAGTTTTCTTGGATGTAAATACCAATGGGATAGTAACTGCTTCCGGATTACGTTATAAAATTACATCAAAAGGTAGCGGAAAGAAACCTGCAATGGGAACAACCGTTTACATCCATTATGCAGGGTTTTTAGAAAACGGACAATTGTTTGATACCAGTAATGAAGAGGTAGCCAAAACATTTGGCATCTTTGAACCCACACGTGCTGCTCAAAATGGCTATACGCCTATAGAATCTATAATTGGCAACCTGCGCTTTATACCAGGATTTAATGAAGGTGTAGAACTGATGCACTTTGGTGACAAAGCCATTTTTTACATTCCGTCACATTTAGGGTATGGCGAACAAGGTGCTGGCGATTTGATTCCACCGAATGCAAATATTGTTTTTGAAATCGAACTCTTAGAAAAATCAACTAAATAATTATACAATCAACATGAAAAAAATAGCATTACTTACTTTAGCCCTTATTGGATATTCTGCATTCGTATTTTCTCAAGATAATAAAACTGAGGGCATTTTTGCTGAATTCAACACATCAAAAGGTAAAATCGTAGTACAGTTAGAATACCAAAAAACACCCGTTACTGTGGCAAACTTCATTAGTTTAGCAGAAGGTGAAAACTCTAAGGTTACGGAAACATTAAAGGGAAAACCATACTATGATGGCTTAGTATTTCACCGTGTGATTTCCGATTTTATGATACAAGGGGGTTGTCCAAAAGGCGATGGCACTGGCGACCCAGGTTATAAGTTTGTAGACGAAATAACCGAATTAGCGCATGATAGAGCTGGAATTTTATCTATGGCTAATGCAGGCCCGGGAACAAATGGAAGCCAATTTTTTATTACTCATAAAGCCACGCCATGGTTGGATGGTAATCATACTGTTTTTGGACATGTAATCACGGGGCAAGATATTGTAAATACAATTGCAAAAAATGATGTGATCCAATCGGTTAAAATTATTAGAAACGGAAAAGAAGCAAGAAAATTCAAAGCTGAAAAAGTATTTACTGATTACTTTGCCAACAAAGAAGGAAATGATAAAATTCAGAATGAAAAAAACGCAACCATAAAGAAACAATTGGCAGAAATTGCGGCAGAAAAACAAAGAAAACTTGCGGAAATTGAAGCAGAAAAACAGAAAGTTGCCAAAGAAAAAGCATTAAAAGAATTTGAAAAGGGATCAACTACTGCTAGTGGTTTAAAATATATCGTGTTGCAACAAGGTACAGGCGCTAAGCCTTTGGCTACCAGCAATGTAAAAGTACATTATACCGGTATGTTTTTAGACGGAAAAGTATTTGATAGCAGCGTACAAAGAGGTGAAACCATTGATTTTGGCTTGAATCAAGTGATCAAAGGATGGACAGAAGGTGTACAATTAATGCCTGAAGGTTCAAAATACAAATTTTATATTCCCTCTCAATTAGCTTACGCCGAAAGGGGTGCTGGGGGTGTAATTCCTCCTAATGCCGACTTAATTTTTGAAATCGAGTTGATCATGATAAACAAATAAATGAAAAAGCCGCTAATTATTTAGCGGCTTTTTTTTGAATAGTTACGATTAAAATTTCCAATCAAACTCGTCTTTATCACTAAAAACGGCTCCTACTTCTATCTTTACAATTTCATTGTAATCTACGTGAACAAACAACCAGTTCTCCTCGTTAAAATAACTCATCATTCCTTCAGATGTATCGGTTTCAAAAGCCTTCACTTTACTTTTTTCCAACACTGGATATACATCGCTCCAATTTTTACCGATTACGGTGGTAGCAAACAATTTTACCATCGGATTAGTAGTTGTCATATAACCTAATCGAAACGCTTCTTCTTTATAGAAAATGAGACGCAACTTTCGAGCATTGTATAATAATACTACATTTTCCTCTTCGTCTTTATATTGTGTATCGGGTTTCCCTAATAATTTAGTAACATCTTGCTCTTTCATTCCGAAAAGCAAATTGTCTATTCCGTATTTTAATTTAATTTCCATAAGTATTTGTGCTAAAAAATCCCGATTTTCATCGGGATTCATTTCATTATATTTTAAAACGTTTTCTATCGTTTTCTGTCAAATAAATTTTTCGTAGACGAATAGATTTCGGAGTAACTTCAACATACTCATCTTTTTGAATATATTCTAAAGCTTCTTCCAAAGAGAAAATAATCGGTGGAATAATTCTTGCTTTTTCGTCATTTCCAGACGAACGAACGTTGGATTGCTTTTTAGCCTTAGTCACATTAATACACATATCGTCTCCACGAGAATTTTCACCAATTACCTGACCTTCATAGATCTCAGCATTAGGCTCCACGAAGAATTTACCACGATCTTGTAGCTTATCGATAGAATATGGAATGGCTTTTCCGTTTTCCATAGAAATTAACGAACCATTATTACGTCCAGGAATTGCTCCTTTGAACGGTTCATATCCAATATAACGGTGCGACATAATAGCTTCACCTGCAGTAGCCGTTAATAATTGATTTCTCAATCCGATAATTCCACGAGATGGAATGTTGAATTTAATAATCATACGTTCGCCTTTGGCTTCCATAGAAAGCATTTCTCCTTTACGAATGGTTACAAATTCAACTGCTCTACCAGAAAGATTTTCAGGCAAATCAATTGTTAATTCTTCAATTGGTTCACATTTTTGACCATCAATTTCTTTGATAATTACCTGTGGTTGTCCAATTTGCAATTCATATCCTTCTCTTCTCATGGTTTCAATAAGAACCGATAAGTGAAGTACACCACGACCAAAAACCATAAATTTATCAGCAGAATCAGTTTCACCTAACTTCATTGCTAAGTTTTTCTCTAATTCTTTTGTTAGACGATCTCTAATGTGTCGTGACGTTACAAATTTTCCTTCTTTACCAAAGAAAGGTGAATCGTTGATTGTAAACAACATACTCATTGTAGGTTCATCAATAGCAATAGTTTGTAACGCTTCTGGGTTTTCAAAATCGGCAACAGTATCACCAATTTCAAATCCTTCGATTCCAACAATTGCACAAATATCTCCTGCAATGACCTGATCTACTTTCTTACGTCCAAGACCTTCAAAAGTGTGTAACTCTTTAATTCTAGATTTTATAACAGTACCATCTCTTTTTACTAAAGAAATTGGCATTCCCTCTTTCAACACGCCTCTTTCTAAACGTCCAATCGCGATACGACCTGTAAATGAAGAGAAATCCAAAGAAGTAATTAACATTTGAGGTGTTCCTTCTGATACTTTTGGTGCAGGAACGTGCGTCAATACCATATCTAATAAAGGCTCAATATTATCGGTTTGATTTCTAAAATCATCCGACATCCAATTGTTTTTTGCAGATCCATAAACTGTTGGGAAATCCAACTGCTCCTCTGTTGCTCCTAATTCAAACATTAAATCAAATACTTTTTCGTGTACTTCTTCAGGTGTACAATTTTCTTTGTCTACCTTATTAATTACCACGCAAGGTTTTAAACCTAAGTCAATTGCTTTTTGTAAAACAAATCGCGTTTGAGGCATTGGACCTTCAAATGCATCTACTAAAAGACATACACCGTCAGCCATATTAAGTACGCGTTCTACCTCTCCACCAAAATCGGCGTGACCTGGTGTATCAATAATATTGATTTTTGTTCCTTTATACGTTACCGAAACGTTTTTAGAAGTAATGGTAATACCTCTTTCACGTTCTAAATCATTATTATCAAGAATTAAGTCTCCCGTGTTTTCGTTTTCACGAAACAATTGACAGTGGTACATAATTTTATCAACCAAAGTAGTTTTACCGTGGTCAACGTGTGCAATAATTGCGATGTTTCTAATAGAAGTCATTTATTTTATTTTTGAAAGTGCAAAGGTAATCTTTATTTTATTAAAAACACTATAGTAATCAACTCTTTAGTTGAAAATTAAAGGAGTATTCCAAATAAAAAAAGCTCTCATAAAGAGAGCTTTAGTGTATTTTCTAATTACGTACTATAATGAAGCAACGTGTTTCGTTAACTTCGATTTTAAGTTAGAAGCTTTGTTATCATGAATGATGTTTTTCTTAGCTAACTTATCAATCATTGAAATTACAGTTGATAATTTTGCAGAAGCTTCAGCTTTATCAGTTGCTATACGAATAGCTTTGATTGCATTACGAGTAGTTTTGTGTTGGTATCTGTTCAACACTCTTTTTTTCTCGTTACTTCTAATTCTCTTTAAAGCAGATTTATGATTTGCCATTTTGTTCTTTTTTTTTAAT
>NZ_JBILKB010000002.1:0-47267 GCF_044376915.1 Flavobacterium sp. | reverse complement strand
AGGCGCATCACTCAAGTAGGATGCTAATTCTAATGTCCAATACATCTTTTTATCGATTTAAGTTTATGCAAAAATAAATTTATTACTTAAAAAGTCAAGTTTTTTTTTACTTTTTTTTAAAATATTTAAGAACGTCAATTTCCGAATTAAAATTTCAGTCAAAATAGGCAGAATTTAAGAGTACTTTCTACTTTCTTGGAATCCATTTTACTTCATCGGCATTTAAGTCTAGAGACAACTTTCGTGCCAAGACAAAAAGATAGTCAGAAAGGCGGTTTAAATAAGTAATTACCTTTTCATCTGTCGGCTCCATGTCATTTAAATGAACCGCTAAACGTTCTGCTCTTCTACAAACACAGCGTGCAATATGACAATATGACACCGTTGTATGACCACCGGGCAATACAAAATGTGTCATTGGTGGTAGAGCCTCTTCCATTTGGTCAATCTGATTCTCAAGATATTCAATATCTGAAGCAATAATCCCTAAATTTTGAAGGCGAGATTGTCCGTTTTTTAATTTCTCTTTTTCGGGAGGAGTTGCCAGAATAGCGCCTACAGTAAATAATCGGTCTTGAACTTCTACCAGCACTTCTTTATACGAATGGTTTATATCTTGATCCCGAATTAAGCCAATATGCGAATTCAATTCATCAACTGTGCCATAACTTTCTATTCGAATATGGTGTTTAGACACGCGTGTTCCACCAAAAAGAGCTGTAGTTCCAGAATCTCCTGTTTTAGTATATATTTTCATCCATTTTTATTATTATAGCAGCACCTAATTAATACTACAAAAGTTGTAAACTTAAGTCAATTTTTTATGAAAAAATACTATTTTTATAAACTTTAAATATCGCTAGTATTTATTGTGCAAAAATATGAAAAAAATCAATCTTAATAACCATTGTACAATTAAAGGTATAGCAGCCCCGTCAGGATTGTTATACACGCAAAATGTCTTGTTCATTATATCCGATTCTAGTAGTTTTTTATACCAATACGATCTTGAAAAAGAAATATTACTTAAGTTTCCTTTACTTAAAGATGCTAAAGAAAATACAACTAAAGCAGAAAAGCTCGACTTAGAAAGTATAACACAGCATGGCAACCAACTGCTATTATTAGGATCAGGTTCAACTCCTCAACGCAATACTATGTTTACTTTGCATCTGGAAAACGATACCTTACAATCACAAGATTTAAGTACATTATACCAAAAATTAAGTGACGTAGGATCTTTATCCGATCAGCAATTGAATATAGAAGGAGCCATTTACGCGCACAATACGATGTTACTTTTTCAAAGAGGTAATTCAAAAAATGCAAAAAATGGTATTTTTATAATTCCTAACCAACACGAAGATGCCCTACAGTTTATTCCTGTGGCATTGCCTTCACTAGATGATGTGGAAACCACATTTACCGATGCGATATTAGTTGGAGAAACCATTTATTTTCTAGCGAGTGCCGAAAAAACAGATTCCACTTATGACGACGGAGTGGTTCTGGGCAGCATTTTAGGCATAATGCACGCGCCAACATTTGAAGTCATCGAGGTACACCTCATATCGGAAGACCAGAAATTTGAAGGCATTACGTTGTATAATGAATCGGAAAGCGAAATTGAATTTTTGCTTTGTGAAGACAATGATACCGAAAATATAGAAGCTAAAATTTATAAATTAACTGTACTAAAATAACTGTATTATTTTTCGATTTCCTTTAAAGATTCCATTTTTTTATGCGCTAAGAATCCTTTGATATCTTCAAAATGTTCTTTGACGCGTTTGTGCCCAAATTCGAATACTTTTTGCGCCAATCCGTCTAAGAAATCCCGATCGTGAGAAACCAATAGTAAGGTGCCGTCAAAATCGCGTAAAGCATCTTTTATGATGTCTTTGGTTTTCATATCTAAGTGATTAGTAGGCTCATCCAAAATCAAAACATTCACGGGCTCCAACAATAATTTGATCATAGCCAAACGTGTTTTTTCACCTCCCGAAAGGACTTTTACTTTCTTTTGAATATCATCACCTTTAAACATGAATGCTCCCAATAAATCTTTAATCTTGGTGCGCACATCACCCACTGCAATTTGGTCGATGGTCTCAAAAATAGTCAACTCACCATCCAATAAAGAAGCTTGATTTTGAGCAAAATAGCCAATTTGAGCGTTGTGACCAACCTCTAATTTTCCTTCAAAATCAATTTCACCCATAATGGCTTTAATCATGGTTGATTTACCCTCTCCATTTTTACCCACCAAAGCAACTTTTTGACCTCTCTCGATTACCATATTGGCATTTTTAAAAACCACATGATCACCATATGATTTTGACAAACCTTCAACCACCACAGGATATTGACCCGATCGAGGAGATGGCGGAAATTTTAATTTTAAAGCTGAAGTATCCACTTCATCCACTTCAATGGGAACAATTTTTTCCAACATTTTTACTCGCGATTGTACCGATTCTGTTTTGGAAAATGTCCCTCTAAAACGATCAATAAACGCCTGATTTTCGGCTATAAATTTCTGTTGTTCGTCGTAGGCTTTTTGTTGGTGTATTCTTCGGTCTTTTCGCAACTCTAAATACTCAGAATATACGGCTTTGTAATCATAAATGCGTCCCATGGTAACTTCAATGGTGCGATTGGTGATATTGTCTACAAAAGTTTTATCATGTGAAATTACCATTACTGCTTTTGCCTGGTTGATCAAGAAATCCTCTAACCACTGAATACTCTCGATGTCCATGTGATTGGTAGGCTCATCGAGCAAAATTAAATCAGGTTTTTTCAACAAAATTTTTGCCAATTCGATGCGCATTCTCCAACCTCCAGAAAATTCAGATGTTTGTCGCGTAAAATCTTCGCGTTCAAAACCGAGTCCTTTCAAAACTTTTTCAACCTCGGCTTCATAATTTACTTCTTCAATGGAATAAAATTTCTCCGACAATTCAGAAACACGTTCGATTAATTTCATGTATTCATCACTTTCATAATCGGTACGAATTGTCAATTGTTCGTTGATGACATCAATTTCTTTCTTCATATCTAATACCTCAGCAAAGGCTTTAGAAGTTTCTTCCATCACCGTACAATCGTCTGAAGTAAGCAAATGCTGAGGTAAATAAGCAATAACAGCATCACTTGGCGCCGAAATTACACCGCGAGTCGGTTTGCTTTGACCCGCAACAATTTTCAATAATGTTGATTTTCCAGCCCCATTTTTACCCATTAAGGCAATTTTATCATTTTCATTGATGGCAAAAGTTACTTCGCTAAAAAGCGTTGTTCCGCCAAATTCTACGGCTATGTCGTTAACTGTAATCATTTTTTAAAGTAAAAGGTTAAAAGTAAAAAGTAAAAGGTCTTTCTACTAAAAATTTGAAAGGTGCAAAGATAGATTATAAATCCAGATATGAGAAGTCAACTTAAAGATTTCACAAAACATACTTTAGTTTTGGTTGCAAAGTTTAAAACGTATATTTTTACAATTAAATTTCAAACGCATGAATCTTAAATCCATTCTTTTATTATCAGCAATTACAATTGCTAGTTCTGTTCACGCACAGGATAAAAATAACACGACTATGAATCCATTTTTTGAAGCCTATTCAACTCCTTATCAAGTACCTCCCTTTCACTTGATCAAGAATGAACATTTCAAGCCAGCACTTTTAGAAGGAATCAAACAACAGGAATCTGAAATAAACGCTATACTTTCAAATCCGGAAAAACCAACTTTTGAAAATACGGTTTTAGCCATGGAAAATTCAGGAAAATTACTGGCTAAAGTGAGCACTGTCTTCTACAATTTAAATAGCGCAAATACCAATGAAGACATTCAAGCTATTGCTAAAGAAATAGCGCCAAAATTATCGGCTCATAATGACAATATAAATCTAAATGAAGTCTTGTTTCAAAGAGTAAAAACGGTGTGGGATGAGCAGAAGAATTTAAAATTAACGCAAGAGCAAACAAAAATTTTAGAAAACTTATATAAAAATTTTGTGCGAAGTGGCGCCAACTTGTCTGAAAAATTCAAGACCAGATTGAGAGAAATTAATTCAGAGATGGCCGTTGCAACTTTAAAATATGGTCAAAATATTTTAGCTGAAACGAATGCTTATGAATTAGTAATTTCAAACAAAAATGATTTAGCTGGATTACCAACAGCACTTATTGAGTCCGCAGCAGCTGATGCAAAAGCAAGAGGAAAAGAAGGTAAATGGGTTTTTACATTGTCCAACTCTAGTGTTATGCCCTTTCTGCAATACAGTTCGAATAGAAAATTGCGTCAAGAAATATGGAATGCTTATCAAATGCGTGCCAATAATGGAAATGAAAATGACAACAATGCATTAGCTATAAAAATAGCCAATTTAAGAGGAGAGAAAGCGCGATTACTTGGTTATGCTTCTCATGCCGATTATGTATTAGAAAAATCAATGGCTAAAAATCCAGAAACGGCCACTAAATTATTAAATGATTTATGGACGCCGGCATTGAAAATGGCCACTAAAGAAGCTGCAGATATTGAAGACTTAATGAAAAAGGATGGAATTAATGGTCCCGTTATGCCTTATGATTGGAGATTTTATACCGAAAAGATAAGAAAAGAGCGCTTCAATTTAGACGAGCAAGAAATGAAACCTTATTTTAGTATTGAGAAAACTAGAGAAGGCATATTTACCGTTTGTAAAAAATTATACGGGTTGCAGTTCAAAGCCCTGAATGATGTTCCTAAATACCATAATGATGTCACTGTATGGGAGGTAACCGAAGCCGATGGGACACATATTGGTATTTTGTATATGGATTTTCACCCAAGAGCATCAAAACGAGGAGGAGCTTGGATGACCTCTTACCGCAATCAAAAAATGGAAAACGGAAAAAGAATAACACCTGTAGTTTCTATTGTATGTAATTTCACAAAACCCACAGCGAATGCTCCTGCATTACTTACTTTTGATGAAGTAAGTACCTTCTTTCACGAATTTGGACACGCATTACATGGTTTGTTGTCCAATGTTACCTATGAAAGTTTAGCCGGAACGAGTGTACCAAGAGACTTTGTCGAGTTGCCTTCACAGATTATGGAAAACTGGGCTGCAGAACCCGAAGTTTTAAAAATGTATGCCAAACATTACAATACTGGCACCATTATTCCAGACGATTTAATTGAAAAAATGCAAAAAGCGGGCACTTTTGACCAAGGTTTTATCACAACTGAATATTTAGCTGCTTCCCTTTTAGATATGGCCTACCATACTCAAAAATCAGCTATTCTTTCAAATGCAGAAACTTTTGAAAAAGAAGTTATGGCTAAAATTAATTTACCTTCTACCATCATTCCAAGATACCGTAGCACCTATTTTAACCATATATTTGCCGGTGGTTATTCTGCTGGATATTACAGTTATATTTGGTCTGGTGTATTAGATACTGATGCCTTTGAAGTATTTAAAACATCGGGGTTATTTAATTCAGTAAAAGCACTTTCGTTTCGAAAAAACATATTAGAAAAAGGTGGTACCGAAGACCCAATGGTACTTTATAAATTATTTAGAGGTGCAGCACCTAATGTAACGCCCCTAATCAAGAAAAGAGGTTTAGACCAATTGGATTAAAAAAAAGCTCCTATTTTAGGAGCTTTTTTTTCACTGTATATTTACAAGCTCATTCTAAATTCTTCTAAAACAGGGCTTATTTTTCCATAATACCGTTCGTCAACAAAAAGCTCAACCGCCAAATCGGTATTCCCAAAACCAGCCAAACGAGCCGATTGCAAGTTGTCTTTTTTAACAACTTCAACACCAACTTCTTCAATTTTTAATTTCAATGTGTCGGCTAGAATTTCACTACCCGAAAAAACCTTCATTATTCCCATACTTAATTTATTTAATCTTCCATTTCAAAAAAAAGCGGTTCGATCATAATTCGATCGGCTAATATTTCTACACGCTCTGTAATTTGCGAACAAAAAAACAAGCGTTGAGTTTTTTCGGCACTCATAGAAAGGCGCTGTATAATCGAGTCTTCACGTTTGCGCAACATTTCCTCAACATCATCCACCACAAACATTTTAATTGTATTCATATTGAAACCAGCCGATGAAAACATTTCATTGATGCGTATGGGGGTTCCAATCAAAACGTCCATTCCCAAAGAAATTTGATTTTTGTCGTAATCCATATCTCCTTTTTCATGCACTCCGAAAACACGCAGATTAGTGTAGTGATTCATTTTTTTGAATATTTCCAACGCTTCCAATACTTTTTCCTTGTCTTGAACCAAAACCAAGGCACGCGTACTTTCGCCAACAGGCTTTTCCATGCGCTGAATAACGTTCATCAAAATGGTTGTCGTTTTTCCGCTCTTTTTAGGGGATTGAATGACCGCATCTACGCCGCTTTTTATGGTAGAAAAGGTTTCTTGTTGCATGTCATTGGCCTCAATGAATGCATTTTCAATCAATGCATTTTGAAGGCTTGGATGTATTTTTTTTAATTGCATTTTTTTACAGCTCTAAGCCATAAGCTTTAAGCCACAAGCAACTTAATGCCTATTGCCTAATGCTTAAAGCATTATTTTATTTACTCGCGAATAATTTCACGTCTTGTTCTGAAATCTCTGAACCGCCTAATATTATTAAACGCTCTACAACATTTCGTAACTCCCTAATATTTCCTGTCCAATCGTATTCTTGTAACAATTGAAGGGCCGCTTTTGAAAAGTGCTTTACACCTGTTCCTTGCTCGAGTGAAATTTTGGATGCAAAATGCACGATCAATGCGGGAATATCTTCTCTTCGCTCGTTTAATGACGGTACTTTAATAAGGATCACCGCTAATCGATGGTATAAATCTTCCCGAAATCTTCCGGCTTCAATTTCTTTTTTTAAATCTTTATTTGTGGCTGCTACAACGCGAACATTCACTTTAATATCCTTGTCGGCTCCTACTCGTTGAATGACATTTTCTTGAAGGGCTCGCAATACTTTTGCTTGCGCCGATAAACTCATATCGCCAATCTCATCTAAAAAAATTGTACCCCCATCGGCCGATTCAAATTTTCCAGCTCGGTCTTTAACTGCCGAAGTGAAAGCGCCTTTTACATGACCAAACAATTCGCTTTCTATGAGTTCTGAAGGTATAGCAGCACAATTAACTTCAATTATTGGTGCTGAAGCACGCTCACTTTTCTCATGCAATTGGTGGGCAACTAGTTCTTTACCTGTTCCATTAGGACCTGTGATCAATACTCTTGCGTCGGTTTGAGCCACTTTATCAATCATGGATTTTATATGCTTGATGGCATCACTACCGCCAATCATTTCATAGTTTTTAGAAAATTTCTGTTTCAAGATTTTGTTCTCAACTACTAATTGTTTTCGATCCAAGGCATTGCGCACCGTATTCAATAAGCGATTCAAATCGGGTGGTTTTGAAATGTAATCAAAAGCACCCAATCGCATGGTATTAATGGCGGTTTCTAGGTCTCCATGACCTGAAATCATCACCATTGGAATTTCTGGTTTGATTTTTTTTACGGCTTCTAATACCTCAACACCATCCATTTTTGGCATTTTGATATCACACAAAATTAAATCATAGTCTTCACTTTTGACTTTTTCAATACCTTGTACTCCATCTTCGGCCTCATCTACTTGATACGTAACATTTTCTTCGGAAAGTATTTTTAATAATACTCTTCGAATAGCAGCTTCGTCTTCTATGATTAGGATTTTACTCATTACTAATTGGGGTGATAAAACTAAGGCAAATGTATGACTAATATATTGAACCCTCTAGATACTTTTTAATATTTCAACCATTTATAAAGTTCTTTCCATGTAGGCTTCTTGCCGTACATTAATATCCCTACTCGGTAGATTTTTGCCGCAAACCAGACTACAAAAATAAATGTTCCAAACAATAATAAAATAGAAAGGGTCAATTGCCACCAAGGCACACCAAAAGGAATTCGCATTAACATTACGATAGGCGATGTAAAGGGAATGATGGAGAAAACGGTTGCAACCGTACCATGTGGATCGTTAATTACTGTAAAAAATCCGATATATACCCCTAAAATTAACGGCATAATGATTGGTAATAAAAATTGTTGTGAATCCGTTTCAGAATCTACTGCTGCTCCAATTGCCGCATACAATGAGCTGTATAAAAAATAACCTCCAATAAAATAGATTATAAATGCTATGATTAAGGTGGTTAATGGAAGGTTTGAAATTTCATTAATATACATTTGAAATTTCCCCATCTTATCAACGTTAGCCGTTGCGGCTTCAACCATTTCGGGAGAAACGCTAGTGTTGGCACCCATTTGCATTCCGAAAAATGTAGAGGCCATAAAAAACAACAATGTACCCACGATGGCCCATATGAGAAACTGTAAGATACCTGCTAATGAGTTTCCAATAATTTTCCCCATCATCAATTGATAGGGTTTCACTGATGAAATGATGATTTCGATAATTCTTGATGTCTTTTCTTCAATGACACTTCGCATTACAAAATTACCATAAATCACAATAAACATCATGATTAAATAACCGAAAAGTCCCCCAATAGCCACTTTTATTTCATTCAAGCCTTTCAAACTTTCTTCACCAGAAAATTTTGCCAGTTGTAAGGCAGCATCAGCTTTTGCTGCTTCAATTTTTTGTGCATCAAAACCCAATTCTTTTAAATTATCTTGTGTGATGACCGAATCAATTACTTCTTCAACATCACTGATGAATTCTAAACTCGGACTGTCTTCAGAGATATATACTACTTTCTCTTTTAACTCTTGTACTTTGGCTACTTTAGGAATATAAATTAATCCTTCGAAGCTTGCTAAAGCAGTATCTTTTGCAGTTTGCAAAGGCATCGCTGACAAATCGGTATAGTGCGTGAACTTGTCGCTTTTAAACTCTTTTTTCAACAAACCCGATTGATCATGAAGGGCGATTTGGGTTACCGAATCTTTATTCATCGTAGATAAAAATGCAACGAGAAGTGCCATTCCAACAAATAAGAGCGGACTTAAAAAAGTCATTACAATGAAAGATTTATTGCGTACTTTGGCTATAAACTCTCTTTTTATGATTAAGGATAAAATACTCATAATTAATTACTTACAGTTTGAATAAATATATCGTTAACACTCGGTATTTTTTCAACAAAATGGGTTACTTGCCCAAAAGCAGTCAAAATAGAAAGCAATTCATTTGAGGCATGTGATCCCAATTGCACTTCTAATTTTAAATCATCATTTAACGATTTGAAATGGGTTGTACCAAGCGTAAATTTTTGAGTCAATTGCACCATCAAACCTTCTACATCCTTTGTCAATATGCCCACTTGAAACGTATTGGAACGGAATTGACGCTTTACATCTTCCAATTTGCCTTCAATTAATTTGTTGGATTTATGGATCAACGCAATGTAATCACACATCTCTTCCACCGACTCCATGCGATGGGTAGAGAAAATAATAGATGTCCCTTTTTTATTCAATTCAATGATTTCGTCTTTAATCAAGTTAGCATTCACAGGATCAAAACCCGAAAAAGGCTCGTCGAGTATTAATAATTTAGGTTCGTGCAATATGGTAACAATAAACTGAATTTTTTGTGCCATTCCTTTTGACAATTCTTGGATTTTTTTATCCCACCAACCTTCAATTTGAAATTTTTCAAACCAATATTTTAGCTGTTTTTTTGCTTCCGAAAGAGGCATGCCTTTGAGTTGGGCCAAATACAAACACTGTTCCCCTACTTTCATGGTTTTGTACAAACCGCGTTCTTCGGGCATGTAGCCAATATACTTAACATGTTCGGGTTTTAAGGGCTCACCATCTAACAAAACCGAACCGCTATCGGGCATGGTGATTTGGTTGATGATACGAATTAGGGAAGTTTTCCCTGCGCCATTAGGTCCTAAAAGTCCGTAAATACTTCCGGAAGGAACCTGTAATGAAACGTTATTCAAAGCGGTATAATCGCCATATTGTTTCACTACATTTTGTACTTCTAAAATAGTGCCCATACAATTGTGATTTTTATTCTATAATTAGTAGTAGTAACCCCATTATTGTTACAAAAAAACCCACCCTTTATTACAAATGGATGGGGATTTTTTATAATTTAGAAATGCTCAAGAGTTACCAAAAAGAGCACTGCTTTTTTATCATATTAATTATGAAAACATATCTTTTACTTTTTCAAAAAAAGATTTATCTGATTTTTCTGGTTTAGGAATAAAATTTTCATCGGTTAACATTCTTTCAAAAAATTGTTTTTGTTCGCTATTTAAATTTTTAGGCGTCCAAACATTCACATGAACGAGTAAATCTCCGTTTCCATACGAATTTAAACTTGGAATTCCTTTGCCTTTTAATCGTAAAATTTTACCCGACTGAATCCCTTCTTCTAATTTGATACGTACTTTACCCGAAACGGTTTCAATATCTTTTGAAACCCCAAGAGCTGCTTCGGCAACACTTATGTATAGATCATAATGAAGATTTTCACCTTCGCGTTTTAAAAATTCGTGCTCGATTTCTTCAATGGCTACTATTAAATCCCCAGGAATACTAGTACTACCGGGTGCTTCGTTTCCTTTATTAGCTACCTTCAATTGCATACCATCAACTACTCCCGCTGGAATTTTGATTGAAACCGTATCGTCATCTAACAACATCCCTTGCGCATCGGCTCCGGCTGGTTTTTGATCTAAAATTTGGCCCGAACCACTACAGATGTGACAAGTAGTTGCCGTTTGCATTCTTCCTAAAATGGTATTGGCAATCTTCATTATTTGACCCGAACCGTTACAAGTAGGACACGTACGATACGTTACGCCTTTAGCTTGAACTTTTCGTTTTACTTTCACTTTCTTCTCTACACCGTTGGCGATTTCTTCTAAAGTTAACTTCACTTTGATGCGAAGATTACTTCCTTTTACACGACGTTGACCCCCACCACCGCCAAAACCTGAAAATCCACCGCCGCCAAAAGCACCACCAAAAATATCCCCAAATTGACTGAAGATATCATCCATATTCATGTGATGACCACCACCAAAACCACCACCATCAAAAGCCTGATGCCCATATTGATCGTATTTTGCTTTCTTATTAGGATCGCTCAACACTTCATAAGCTTCTGCGGCTTCTTTAAACTTTTCTTCAGCTTCTTTATTACCTGGATTTTTATCAGGATGAAATTCAATTGCCTTCTTTCTGTAGGCTTTTTTTATTTCATCTGCAGTTGCATTTTTGGAAATGCCTAATATTTCGTAAAAGTCCTTTTTCATTTTAAAATATATAAGATTTAAATCGCTGTAATCGCGTTTTTACTGACCGATTACCACTTTAGGAAAACGGATAATTTTATCTCCTAATTTATATCCTTTTTCAATAACATCTACTATTTTCCCTTTCATCTTATCATTTGGAGCAGGAATTTGAGTTATGGCTTCGGCAAAATCAGCATTAAAAACGTCACCTGTTTTCACTTCTACTTCTTCCAATCCTTTAGACACTAAGATAGATCGCAATTTATCGTGAATCAATTGAACACCTGTCACTAAAGCTTCATCTTCTGATTTGGATACTTGGACCCATGCTCTATCAAAATCATCTAAAACAGGAAGCATGGCTTGCAAAACTTCTTGATTAGCGGTTTTAAATAAATCGATACGCTCTTTGGTTGTTCTTCTTTTGTAATTTTCAAATTCAGCAAAAAGTCGCAAAAATTTATCCTTCTCGTTGCTCAATTCTTCTTGTAGTTGTTCTTCTAGAGATAATTCAGGGGTTGGAATTCCTTGATTTTCTGAAACATTTTCTTCATTAATGTTCTCCTTTTCGATGTTTTCAGTACTTTCCTGACTCATATTTTTAACTATTTTTTTAAACATTTTTACTTTAGTAAATGGAAATGCAAATGTATTGCCAAATGTTTAAAAATGTCAAATTGTCAGTAAAATAAATCAAAAATTTTATTTTAAGAGATCCAAAAGTGCTTTGTCTAGAGATGCATACTTAAACTGGAAATTCTCATCCAATAATTTTCTGCTGCTCACATGTTGGCTTGAAAATAGTATTTCGTGCATTTCTCCCAATATCAATTTCATTACAAACTGAGGAACATTTGGAAGAAATAAAGGTTTTTCGAGTGTTTTTGCAATTGCTTTGGTAAGATCTTCATTGGTAACAGGATAGGGAGAAACACCGTTGTACACTCCTGCCAACTTGTTTTGGATCACAAAATAAAAAACAGCAGCTAGGTCGTGAATGTGTATCCATGACTGGTATTGTTTTCCCGAACCAAAAGCAGCACCAAAACCGAAGCGAATTGGTTTTGCCATTTCTTGCAGCGCACCTCCATTTTTAGCCAATACAATACCTATTCTAATTTTTGTTACGACCAACTCTAGTTTTTCAAACTGACTTACTTCATTTTCCCATCGTTTGACTACATTGCCTAAAAAAGAATCATCTATATCTAAGTCCGTCTCATGATAAATTGAGGTCAGACTATTGGGGTAAATACCGACAGCAGAAGCGGCAACAATTTGTATTACATTGTGCGAAATTTGATGGAGTGTTTTGTACAATAACTGCGTTGAAAGTACGCGACTTTGAATAATTTCTTCTTTATAGCCTGCCGTCCATCTTTGGGCAACACTTGCTCCCGCTAAATGAACAATAGTTACTACACCATCAAATGCTGCAACATCTATTTCGGCTGTTTTTGGATTCCAATAATAACCTTTGTAATGTGGCGTAGTAACTAACTTAGTTCTCGAAGTTGACAAATAATGGACCGTGTGTCCATTTTGCAACAACAACCCTACTAATTCTTGTCCTACTAAACCCGTCGCACCTGTAACTAAAATAGTCATCTTATTTCCTTTTTCTCAAAGTTACAATCAATTGATAAGGTATGAAAGAAATTAACGAATGTTTAGGAATAGTTTCATGTTTATTTTTAGGATCTTACCTTCAATGTCCATTCAAATTGCATTTCAGAAACTTGTTCGCCATTTGCATTTTTCCCAATAGATGTTAACCAAATGGTTTTTCCTTCCTTGGAAGCTATGGCTTCATTTATAGCAGCTTTAATGGCATCACCTTGTGAGCATACAAACGTAATTCTCCCAGTAGCTTTCTTGGTAAATACACTTTTATTTTGCGCCACCAACATGGAAACATTCTTTCCACTCGCTTTGATGTGGAGCATGACTAATACACCCGTTGTCATTTCGGCCGCCATAGCTTGCACCGCAAAATACATGGATTGAAACGGATTTTGATTGAACCAACGGTGTTTGACCGTTACCTCACAAGATGTATTCGAAATCGATCGAACACGAACGCCCGACCAAAAAGCTGCCGGTAATTTAAAAAAAGAAAAAAGATTCAGTTTTGCAGGTGTAAACTCCATGAATAGTATAATTTATGGGTAAAGATACAAAATAGTACGACTGGACTCAAATAGTGTTAAATGTTAATTTTATGTTAAATATTAGTACTATGCGTAACACAATACCTTTCATTAGACTTATCTTTGTATAAGAAATTAATAGGTTATGTATTTTTGTTAAAAAAAACTGCATCAATATTGAATCCTTACTAATAAACAAATAAAGTATGAATATTGAAAACACAAAAGCGCAAATGCGTAAAGGCGTTTTAGAATTTTGCATCTTATCGGTACTAAAAGAAAAAGATGCCTACACTTCTGAAATTCTGGATACGCTAAAAAACGCAAAATTACTGGTCGTTGAAGGAACGGTGTATCCTTTATTAACACGACTTAAAAACGATGGTTTGTTAACGTATCGATGGGAGGAATCTTCATCGGGTCCGCCCAGAAAGTATTACGGATTAACCGATGAAGGAAAAGAATTTTTACAAGAATTAAACGGCACATGGAAAGAACTAGCCGATGCCGTAAACATAATAACCAATCAAAACTAAGCGACATGAACAAAACAATAAGTATAAATTTAGGTGGAATGTTCTTCCATATTGATGAAGATGCCTATCAAAAATTATCGCGTTATTTTGATGCGGTAAAACGTTCTCTCTCAATGGAAGGTAGAGAAGAAATTATGAAAGACATTGAAAGTCGGATTGCCGAATTATTTCAAGAACGCATCCAGAACGACAAACAAGTCATTGGCTTAGTAGAAATTGATGCGGTAATTAGCATCATGGGACAACCCGAAGACTATAAAATTGACCAAGAAACGGCACAACCTATTGATTATAGCATACCTTCAAAAGCTAAAAAATTATACCGAGATAAGGAAAACAGTATCATTGGAGGAGTGGCCTCAGGATTTGGACATTATTTCACAATCGACCCCGTTTGGATTCGCTTACTTTTTGTAATTATTGTTGTTGCAGGCTTTGGAAGTCCTATTTTGATTTATTTAGTCTTGATCATCATCATTCCGGAAGCCATAACCACATCTCAAAAACTAGAAATGAAGGGCGAACCCATTACAATTTCCAATATTGAACGAAAAGTAAAAGAAGGAATTGATGAAATTGCAGATAAATTTGACAAGCTAAATTCCAAAAATTTTGCCGAAAATACCCGTCAAGGAATTCACAAAACGAGTTCTTCTGTGGGCAAATTATTTACAAGGTTATTTCATGTTTTCACTAAATTTATTGGAGGAATAATAGTGTTATTTAGTTCCATTGCTTTGGTTGCATTTTGTGTAGCCAGTGTATTCATGATTTTTTCTGCGAACATGCCTGATAATTTTATATTAAACCATGTAAAAACACCAATTGGCCTAGAAACACCCATCTGGATTCAAGGTATAATATTTCTGTTTGTGTTTGGAATTCCGTTCTTTTTCATCCTTCTTTTGGGCTTAAAATTATTGGTAAATCACATGAAATCGATTGGTGCCATTGCCAAATACCCCTTACTTGCTACATGGATTATTGCATTTGGAATAGCCATCTCTTTAGGCATCAACGAAGCCGCTCAATTGGCCTTTGAAGGAAAATCTGTACAAAAACAAGACATACTTTTAAATCCAAGCGATACATTATTGATTAAGTTCAAAAACAATGATTTCTATTCGAAAAACGTTTTCCATGAAACGGATTTTAGAATCACCCAAAATGAAAAAAATGAAGAAATCATCTATTCAAACGACATTTCTATTGAAATTATAGAAACAGAATCGAGCATTGCGTATTTACAAGTAGAAAAATTAGCCAAGGGCAAATCTGCAGATGACGCAAGAAAAAGAGCTGAAAAAATTAAATACAATTTTAAAATTGATGGCAATGTATTGCAACTAGACAACTATCTTATTGCGGATGTTAAAGATCAATATCGAGGACAAGAAATAGCGATATATTTATATTTACCTAAAGGAACCCACTTTAAAACCGATAAAAACTTTTACACTTATGACACTTCAAATGATGATTTTTTTAATCTTCATTACAGTTCTTCAGATTATATTTATAGAGTCGATTCCGAAAAGGTTAAATGTTTGAACTGCCCAATTTCTGAAAACGAACACCTCGATGTGGAGTCTAATGAAATAGAAAATGATTCCACTGCAACCATTATATATAATGAAAATGGTGTTTTAGTAAAGAAAAAAATCAATGAAACAATAGCCATTGAAGAAACACAAAAGAAAACAGAAACCAAATCAAAAAAATAATATGAAAACCACAATTAAACTACTCGTACTGCTGGTAAGCATTTCACTACTGTCATGCAGTGACCGATTTACAGGAATTAAAGGCAGTGGAAACATAACCAAAGAAAAAAGAAACATAGAAGAATCTTTTACCGCAATTGTTTCAGGTTCTGGAGTCAGTGTAATTGTTGCACAAGAATCAACCGCATCTGTTGAAGTCGAAACTGATAACAACATACAACAGTACGTTACAACAAAAGTAAAAAATGGTACCTTGTATATTGAAGTGGAAGGCAGCATCAACACTGATTCTCCAATTAATGTCAATATAAAAATGCCATCAATTAGTAGCCTCGAAGCCTCTAGTGGATCCACAATACATTCGAAGAACACATTAAAAGGAGCATCACTTTCCTTGAATACAAGTAGTGGTGGCGAAATGGAAGCCGTCATAGAATATGAAAAAGTAAATTGTGATGCATCAAGTGGCAGCCGTTTAACTGTCTCTGGTAAAGCACTTTTTCTAGAGACTTCTTCTTCCAGCGGAAGCGACATCGATGCCAAACAATTAGCTGCTAATGAAATAGTTGCCGATGCTTCTAGTGGGAGTTTTACAAAAGTTAAACCCATTATTAAATTAAAAGGTACGGCTTCAAGTGGAAGTTCAATTTCCTATTATCAAGTTCCAAAAACGCTTATAAAAACAGAAAGCTCGGGCGGCAGCATTTCTGAGAACTAACTCAGTAACTGCTTCATTAACAAGTTAATTTAACAAATAATTAGTATATAATTAACAACCCAAAGGACAAAAAAAATTAATTTTACAATCTCAAATCAGATAAAAAACTAAATTCAACCCTATGATAAAACTAGTTATTCAAATTATCGAATTTGTATTTGCCTTTATTACCCAATTGATAGAATCTATCTTTTAAATACAAAATAAAAACATCGGTATATTTACCGATGTTTTTATTTATATTTGCTCTATTAATATTCACAAAAAATGTCAAAAAAAATCGCTTTATTAGTAGTTGCTTTAATTGTAACTTCCTTTTCTTTTGGACAAAAAAAGGAAAAAATTAAAGGTTCTAAAATCGTAACCGTAGCCATCAAAGAAATTTCCAACTTTGAAACCATCGAAGTAGGAGATAATTTTGAAATTTTTTTAGTCAAAGGAGACAAAACTTCCATTGAAATTGAGGCCGATGATAATTTACACGAAATAATCAATTATGAAGTTTCTGGAAATGCACTAAAAATTAATGCATTAAAAGAACCGACAGCTTTTAAAAAATTTGCTATTCGAATCAATTATTCAAATGATTTACAACTTATTACGGCTCGAAACGATGCAGAAATAAAAGCACTTGCGGCTATTGAGCTTGATAAAATTACCATTAAAAACTATCACAACTCAAAATCATTCTTAAATATAAAATCAAATTATTTTGCCTTGATGCTAGACGATAAGGCGGAAGCAGAGATTAATGTAAATGCTGAAAGTACGAATTTAGAACTCAGTAAAAATAGTCGTTTAAAAGGTTTGATTACTTCACTAGAATGTAAGATAGATATGTATCAAAAAAGTATAGCAACTATTGAAGGAAGTACAACAAATGCTAAAATGAGATTGGACAATTCGAGTCAATTGACGGCTCCTAAATTTGTGATAGGTACAGTAGAATTGGAAACAGATGGTACTGCAAAATGTGAAATCAATAGTAGTATTGCTATCTCAATCGCTGCAGCAGGAAAATCCTTTGTTGAGCTCTGGGGAGAACAAAAAATTACGATTAAAAAACTCGCAAACAACGCAACGCTCCATAAAAAAGAAAAATAAATCCATAAAAAAATCCGACAATTGTCGGATTTTTTTATGGATTTATAAACTTATTCTTTAGAGGCAATATAACGCTCTGCATCTAATGCAGCCATACATCCTGTTCCAGCTGCAGTAATCGCTTGACGGTATACATGGTCTGCCGCATCACCGGCAACAAATATACCTGGAACATTGGTTTTCGAACTACCTGGAACATTAACAATGTAACCCGTCTCATCCAATGTTATAAATTCGGCAAAAATATCAGTATTAGGTTTATGTCCAATAGCTACGAAGAAACCAGTAGCCGCAATTTCAGTCAAAGCACCTGTTGTTCTGTTTTTGGCACGAACTCCTGTTACCACTTGTCCATCCCCCAATACTTCATCGGTTTCAGTATTCATTAATATTTCAATATTTTCCGTTTTTTGAACACGTTCAGCCATAATTTTAGATGCTCTAAATTTATCACTACGCACTAACATCGTAACTTTTTTACATAATTTAGAAAGATAATGCGCTTCTTCACAAGCACTATCTCCTGCCCCTACGATAACAACTTCTTGATTTCTGTAGAAAAATCCATCACAAACCGCACAAGCGGAAACCCCACCACCTAATTTTAAGTAATGTTGTTCTGATTCTAATCCTAAGTATTTAGCCGATGCTCCAGTAGAAATAATAATGGTTTCGGCATGAATTTCTTTGGTATCATTAACCCAAATTTTGTGAGTAGGGCCAGAAAAATCAACTTTGGTTACCCATCCGTCACGAACATCCGAACCAAATCGTTGCGCTTGCACTTGTAATTGCACCATCATTTCAGGCCCAGTAACACCTTCCGGATAACCTGGAAAATTTTCAACTTCATTTGTGGTAGTCAATTGTCCACCAGGTTGCGAACCTTGATATAATACAGGATTCATATTTGCTCTTGCCGCGTATATAGCAGCTGTATATCCTGCTGGACCCGAGCCTATAATTAAACATTTTACTTTTTCAATTGTATCTGACATAATAGTATTCTTTAAAGAGTAGCAAATGTAAGTTTTTAATTAAAATTATTTCTTAAAATCAGGTTAGATTTTTTAATAACTTATTCATTTTTGACCAAAAAAAAACCTTCCTGAACACAAGAAGGTTTTTTGTCGGGGTGGCAGGATTCGAACCTGCGGCCTCCTGCTCCCAAAGCAGGCGCGATAACCGGGCTACGCTACACCCCGTAAATGAGGATGCAAATATACTATTTAAATCCATTATCCCAAATATTTAAATAGGTTTTTAAAATAATTATATTTTATTTTGATTCATGCTAAAATTATCTCGATTTAATGCATCTCAATTCTTTTAAAACCATACTTAATTAGCACAATTTGGTAAAACTTTCTTATCAAAACAAAAAACACATAGAATATTATTTCTATTTTTGCTAAAACAATCAATACGATATCATTTATGCTTATTATCGGAATTGCCGGAGGAACAGGTAGTGGAAAAACCACAGTAGTACATCAAATTATGAATCAATTACCCGAAACAGAAGTGGGAATTATTTCACAAGATTCGTACTATAAAGAAACACATCACTTATCGTATGAGGAACGTACAAAAATTAATTTTGATCATCCACGAGCCATTGATTTTGAATTACTAGTCAATCATTTGAAAGATTTAAAAGCAGGTAAAACCATAGACCAACCGGTTTATTCCTTTGTAACACATGACAGAACTGAAGATAAAGTAGTTACACACCCGCGAAAAGTTATGATTGTAGAAGGGATTTTGATATTAACCAACCCTGAATTGAGAGAATTGTTTGATATCAAAATATATGTTCATGCTGATTCCGACGAACGCCTAATTCGTCGTTTAAAACGTGATATTGCCGAACGAGGTCGCGATATGGAAGAAGTATTGAATCGTTACCAAACGACACTAAAACCGATGCACGAACAATTTATTGAGCCTACAAAAGCGTTTGCCGACATTATCATACCAAACGACAAATACAATACTGTAGCAATAGATGTAGTTCGCGCCGTAATTAACCAAAGACTGGTATAATGAACAAATTGAAGAATCTTATTGTCAAATATCCGTTTCTAAAAATGATCGCTAACCGCTACATTTTAGTACTCATTTTCTTTGTGATTTGGATGTTGTTTTTGGATAATTATTCCTATTTAGAACATCGTGTCTTGAATCAAGAGATTGATGAAATAGAAGACAATATTGACTATTATAAAGCTGAAATAAAAAAAGACAGCGCCAGCATTAAGCATTTAAAAAATGATGATAGAGTCGAAAAATTTGCACGTGAAAAATATTACATGAAACGCGAAAATGAAGACATTTATATCATTGAATATGAAGACAATAAAAAATCAGATAAAGCCAACAGTATTAATTAAAGAACGCAATCGTGTCTACTACTAATTTATTTACCGAATTTGATCCAATTTCTACAAAACAATGGAAACAACAAATTCAATTTGAACTCAAAGGCGCCGATTACAATGAAACGCTAGTTTGGGAAAGTCCAGAAGGAATCAAAGTAAAACCGTTTTATCATTACGATGAAACCTCCTCAAAAATTGAGGCTGATGCACCCGATAAGCCTTTTTCCATCATTCAAAATATATTTGTCCACGATATTCAAAAATCAAATGCACGAGCACTCGACACCTTAAAAAGAGGCGCAGAAAGTATCCGATTCACCTTGGAAAATGATCTAATTTCAATTGAAGAACTCATGCGGGGACTTCCATTGGAAAACACAACATATTATTTTCATTTGCCTTTTCTCTCTATCGATTTCGTGAACAAAATCAATACATTTACTTCGAACTCTCAAGCAGGTGTTTCCATCCTTATTGACCCCATTGGGCAATTGGAAAAAGATGGAAATTGGTTTGAGAATCTTGATAAAGATGTTGAAAAATTACAGACAATTGCTTCCAATACTAAGAATCCTTTCTTAGTTATTTCAAGTGGAATATATCAAAATGCAGGCGCTAACATCGTACAACAATTGGCGTATACCTTAGCGCATGCCAACGAATATTTCAATAGAATTTCAGCCATTAACCACCCCATTACGATTGAAGTTGCTGTAGGAACGAATTACTTTTTTGAAATCGCTAAATTGAGAGCGCTACGAATTTTATTCAACACGTTAGCATCAGAATACAGTCATAATTTTGATTGCCATATCATCGCTACACCAACAAAACGTAACAAAACATTATACGATTACAACGTTAACATGTTGCGCACGACTACTGAATGCATGTCGGCCATACTAGGAGGTGCAGATGCGGTTGCCAATTTACCTTATGACGCCTTATACCACAAAGACAACGAGTTTGGTGATCGTATTGCTCGGAACCAATTGTTAATATTAAAAAATGAAAGTTATTTCGACAAAGTAACTAATCCAGCTGATGGAGCGTACTACATTGAAACCGTAACGGAGCAATTGGCTGAAAAAGCTTTAGAATTATTCAAAGACATAGAAAAAAATGGCGGATTGATTTCGCAATTAATTGAAGGAACGATTCAGCGAAAAATAAACGAAAATGCTCAAAAAGAACAAGAATTATTCGATTCAGGCCATGAAGTTTTATTAGGAACGAATAAGTATCCCAACAAAAACGATCACATGAAACACGATTTGGAATTGTTTCCTTTCGTAAAGCAAAACGCCAGAAAAACATTAATCACTCCAATTATCGAAAAACGCTTGGCTGAAAAAGTAGAACAAGAACGATTATCTCAAGAGCAATAAGCATGAGAAAAAATATCCAACATTTACAAATAGGGAAAAGGGAAAAGAGAAAAGGGAACAGCACTAATTTTAACCATTTCACTACCGCCGAAAACATCGAGTTAAAACCATTATACACCAAAGATGATATTTCTAATCTAGAACATCTTGGTTTTGGAGCTGGTTTTGCACCTAATTTACGCGGACCTTACGCTACTATGTACGTGCGTCGTCCTTGGACCATCCGTCAATATGCAGGATTTTCTACTGCTGAAGAAAGCAATGCATTTTACAGAAGAAATTTAGCCGCTGGACAAAAAGGGTTATCCGTTGCCTTCGATTTAGCCACACACAGAGGTTACGACTCAGACCACGAACGAGTGGTTGGTGATGTAGGAAAAGCAGGAGTAGCCATAGACTCGGTGGAAGACATGAAAGTGCTTTTCGACCAAATTCCTTTGGATGAAATGTCGGTTTCAATGACCATGAACGGTGCCGTTTTACCCATTATGGCTTTCTACATTGTGGCAGCAGAAGAACAAGGCGTTGCTCCAAACCTGTTGTCTGGAACAATACAGAATGATATTTTGAAGGAATTCATGGTGCGCAATACCTACATTTATCCACCTACGCCTTCGATGAAAATTATTGCCGATATTTTTGAATATACGAGTAAAAATATGCCGAAATTCAACTCGATTTCGATTTCGGGTTACCACATGCAAGAAGCGGGAGCTACAGCCGATATTGAGTTGGCATACACTTTAGCAGATGGTTTAGAATACATCCGCACAGGTTTAGCAGCTGGAATGGATATTGATTCGTTCGCTCCTCGCCTGTCCTTTTTCTGGGCAATTGGCATGAATCACTTTATGGAAATTGCCAAAATGCGTGCCGGACGAATGCTTTGGGCAAAACTATTAAAACAATTCAACCCTAAAGATGATAAATCATTAGCTTTACGAACGCATTGCCAAACTTCGGGTTGGAGTTTAACGGAGCAAGATCCGTTTAATAACGTTGCACGAACAACTATTGAAGCAGCCGCAGCCGCCTTTGGAGGAACCCAATCGTTACACACTAATGCTTTAGATGAAGCGATTGCTTTACCTACCGATTTTTCGGCTCGAATAGCTCGAAATACTCAGATTTTTTTACAAGAAGAAACCAAAATTTGCAAAACGGTTGATCCTTGGGCAGGGAGTTATTATGTAGAACGTTTAACGGCAGAAATTGCCGAAAAAGCTTGGGCTTTAATCGAAGAAGTAGAACAACTGGGCGGAATGACCAAAGCCATCGAAGCAGGTATTCCAAAACTGCGTATTGAAGAAGCTGCTGCTCGAAAACAAGCTCGAATCGATAGCAGTCAGGACATCATTGTTGGCGTTAATAAATACCGTTTAGAAAAAGAAGATCCACTTCAAATTTTGGATGTAGACAACCAAATGGTGCGCAAACAACAAATCGAAAGATTAGAACAAATTAAAGCGACTCGTGATAATGCAAAAGTTACAGCTTGTTTAACAAAATTAACAGAATGTGCAACTTCCCATTTACAAGGAAACAACAATACAGAAAATTTACTATCTTTAGCCGTAGAAGCAGCTAAAAACAGAGCAACATTAGGGGAAATTAGTGATGCCTTAGAAGTTGTTTTTGGACGATATAAAGCTCAAATTAAATCAGTTAGTGGCGTGTACAGTGCAGCAATAAAAAACGATGAAAGTTTTGAAAAAGCAAAACAATTAGCCGATGCCTTCGCAAAGAAAGAAGGACGTCGTCCTCGCATAATGATTGCAAAAATGGGTCAAGACGGCCACGATCGCGGAGCGAAAGTAGTAGCAACAGGGTATGCCGACGTAGGTTTTGACGTAGACATTGGTCCGTTGTTTCAAACGCCGCAAGAAGCTGCAAAACAAGCTGTTGAAAACGACGTGCACATACTGGGTGTATCTTCTTTAGCAGCGGGACATAAAACTTTAGTTCCGCAAGTTATAGCAGAACTTAAAAAGTATGGCCGAGAAGATATTATGGTCATTGTGGGTGGCGTAATCCCAGCACAAGACTACCAATTTTTATTTGATGCCGGTGCTGTAGCGGTTTTTGGACCCGGAACAAAAATTAGTGAAGCCGCCATTAGTATTTTAGACGTTTTATTGGAAGATTAATCGAATTCACTTGGGTTTACTGAAATAATTAGGTTCAAAATCATTCGGCATAGTCTTTTATGTTACATTTACGAAAAACTAAACCTTATGGCAAAAAGTCAAGATGCAAAAAAAACGGCAAAGAAAGAACCTTTGAGAACGGCTAAAGAAAAAAAAGAAGACAAACGCATTAAAAAAAACACTCCTAAAAGAGATAAATAAAAGAAAAAACACGAATAATTTTCGTGTTTTTTCTTTTTAATACAACCTGTACCAAGCAGAATTTATCTTTAAAATTCCTATTTTATAGGCATTAAAAGAAGTCGACAGAACTTTAACCCATTGTTAACAAAATTGCCTTGAAAAAACGATAATTAATTGTATTTTTACGACTTAAATTTTTTTATAATCAAATGGGTAAAATCATTGCAATAGCCAATCAAAAAGGTGGAGTAGGCAAAACAACAACCTCTGTTAACTTAGCAGCGTCGCTTGGTGTTTTAGAAAAAAAGGTGCTTTTAATCGATGCCGACCCTCAAGCCAATGCGAGTTCGGGTTTAGGAATAGATGTGGAAGGGGTTGAAATTGGTTCTTATCAAGTATTAGAGCACAGCGCTACACCCGAAGAAGCAACTGTTGCTTGTTCTGCACCTAATGTATCCGTTATTCCGGCTCATATTGATTTAGTAGCCATCGAGATCGAATTGGTGGATAAAGAAAATCGAGAATACATGCTGAAGCAAGCTTTGGAAAGCATCAAAGACAAATACGATTACATCATTATTGATTGCGCTCCTTCCCTTGGTTTGTTAACTTTAAATGCATTAACTGCTGCAGATAGTGTTGTAATCCCTATACAATGTGAATATTTTGCCTTAGAAGGCTTAGGAAAATTATTAAATACCATCAAAAGTGTTCAAAAAATTCACAATCCTAGTTTGGATATTGAAGGATTGTTATTAACCATGTACAATTCGCACTTACGTTTATCCAACCAAGTAGTAGAAGAAGTTCAGAAACATTTTAACAACATGGTTTTTGACACGATAATTCATAGAAATGTTAAATTGAGTGAAGCACCTAGTTTTGGCGAAAGCATTATTAATTATGATGCCACGAGTAAAGGGGCTTCAAATTATTTGAATTTAGCAGAAGAAATCATTAAAAAAAATCAATAATAAAGAGATGACAAAAGCGGTAAAAAAACAAGCCTTAGGTAGAGGTTTATCAGCTTTATTGAGAGATCCAGAAAACGATATCAAATCGGCTTCGGATAAAAATGCTGATAAAGTAGTAGGAAATATTATTGAATTAGATATAGAAGCTATTGAAATTAATCCGTTTCAACCCCGGACCAATTTTAACGAAGATACCTTACAAGAATTAGCCAAATCAATTAAGGAATTAGGCGTAATTCAACCCATTACGGTTCGAAAATTAGAATTCAATACCTATCAATTAATCTCAGGAGAACGCCGTTTGCGCGCTTCTAAACTCATTGGCTTAAAAACAATCCCTGCCTACATTCGCTTAGCAAACGACAATGAATCTTTGGTAATGGCTTTGGTAGAAAACATACAACGCCATGACTTAGATCCAATTGAAGTTGCGATATCCTACCAACGATTGATAGAAGAAATCAATCTTACTCAAGAAGAATTGAGTGAGCGTGTGGGTAAAAAACGTTCTACGATTACTAATTATTTGCGTTTATTGAAATTAGACCCCATCATTCAAACAGGAATGCGAGATGGCTTTATTTCTATGGGGCACGGAAGAGCATTAATCAATATTGAAAATCAAGATATTCAAAGCGATATTTATCACAAAGTAGTGACGCAAAATCTATCGGTTAGAGAAACGGAAGCATTAGTTAGAAGTTACCAAGACAGTTTAAAACCAAAAGCCGCTAAGTCAGGCAAAGGAACTTCCTTTGACATTAAAGAAACCGAGAAAAAAGCAATTGCTACTTATTTTGGAACTAAAGTTGAGGTAAAAGTAGCTGGAAATGGGAAAGGAAAAATTACGATTCCCTTTCACTCTGAAGAAGACTTTAATCGCATCTTAAAATTAATTCAGGCTTAGTGAAAAAGCTATCGTACATATTACTTTTTACCGTGATGTTGTTTCCTATGTTTGGAATGGCTCAGAAAGAAATTTCGTTACGCCCTGCAGACACTACACGAATGGTAATCAATCCGAATGCGCCTGCAAAAGCTGCCTTTTTTTCGGCTGTATTTCCAGGATTAGGACAAGCCTACAACAAAAAGTATTGGAAGATTCCAATTGTATACATTGGTCTTGGCATTGGTTTATATTCCTACACTTGGAACCAAGACAAATATCATCTGTATCGCGATGAATACAAAAAACGATTGGCCGGTACAGCCGACCCTAACCACCCTATTTATGGCGGAAAAAGTAACGATTGGATTATTCGCGGGCAAAAATTTCACCAAAGAAATAGAGATTTATCAACATTGATAACGGGTGTACTCTATATACTGAATATTGTCGATGCTAATGTTGATGCCCATTTAATGCAATTCAATGTTAACGATAATTTGACTTTAAAACCGGATCTAAAACAAAATGATTTGGATTTTAAATACAATTATGGCGTAAGCTTATCATATCAATTTTAACAAATAATTAGGTAACATTTTTGTAATAAAGCAACAAATTTCAGATGAAAATAGCACTTTTAGGTTATGGGAAAATGGGAAAAGTTATTGAAAGAATAGCTTTAGAACGTGGCCATGAAATTGTGTTACGAAAAGACAAAAACATTTCATTTGAAAGTTTAAGCTTGGCAGACGTAGCAATAGATTTTAGCATTCCTAGTAGTGCTGTTGAAAATATTTCAACCTGTTTTCATCTAGGAATTCCAGTAATTTCGGGAACTACCGGTTGGCTAAATCGCTATCAAGAAATGGTTGATTTGTGTAAAGCAAAAAATGGGAGTTTTATTTATGGCTCCAACTTTAGTTTGGGTGTAAATGTATTTTTTGAATTGAATGCTTATTTAGCCCAAATGATGGCCAACTTGAAACAGTACAGTGTTTCCATGGAGGAAATTCATCATATACAAAAACTGGATGCACCCAGCGGAACTGCTATAACCTTGGCAGAAGATATAATTAAACATAGCAATTACAACAATTGGACGCTAGAAACGCCTATAAGTAACGAAATTCATATTGAAGCCAAACGCATTGAAACTGTTCCTGGAACGCATAGTGTTTTTTATGATAGTGAAGTCGATCAAATCGAAATCAAACACACTGCTCACAGTAGAGAAGGTTTTGCTTTTGGAGCAGTAATTGCCGCCGAATGGCTAGTGGACAAAAAAGGGGTATTTACCATGAAAGACGTATTGGGATTAGACCAAAAATAAACAAAAATAGCAAATATAACCATTAAACGATATTGAAATGGAAACAACAGGTTGGTTACTTTTAATCGCATTCGCACAAGTACTTCACGGAATTAGTACTTGGAAATTATATGTAAAAGCAGGTAGAAAAGCTTGGGAAGCTTTTGTTCCGGTGTATAACGGCATAGTTTTAATGCAAATCATCAATCGCCCAAAATATTGGGTACTACTCCTATTTATACCCGTTATCAACTTGTTTTTATTTCCAATTATTTGGATAGAAACATTGAGAACCTTTGGAAAAAAATCGACACTTGATATGCTATTGGGAGTGTTTACATTAGGCCTTTATATTGCCTATGTAAATTACACCGAAGACGTTACATATCGTGAAAAACGCGACTTAAAAGCTCCAAATAAAACAATGGACACGTTAGGATCACTTTCGTTTGCAATTGTAGTAGCCACCTTAGTACATACGTATTTTATACAACCTTTTACGATTCCAACTTCTTCGTTAGAAAAATCCTTATTGGTAGGTGACTTCCTTTTTGTTAGTAAATTTCATTACGGAGCAAGAACGCCTTTGACACCTATCGCTGCGCCTATGGTGCATGATACCCTCCCAGTGGTCAAAATAAAATCGTATGCTCAAAAACCACAACTCCCTTATTTTAGATTTCCAGCCTTGCAAAAAATTGAGCGCAACGATATTGTTGTTTTCAACTGGCCTGCAGATACGTTGTTTCATATGTATAAAGCAGCTGACAAAAGGTACGACAAGCCTATCGATAAAAAAACAAATTATGTAAAACGTTGTACGGCTATTCCTGGAGATAAAATTGAAATTAAAGATGGAATTGTCTTTGTCAATGGTAAAGAATCGATTCTTCCAGAAAGAGCCAAACCACAATATTCGTACAAAGTGGCTTGGGATGGAAAAACCCAAGTAAATTTGGATTACATCAAACAAGAACTTCATATTACAGATGCTTTTGGTCAAATTGCAAACGACACGTTACTATTTAGTGCCCTACCACAAGAGTCGGTAGAGCGCATCAAAAACATCCCTGGAATTACTAAAGTAGAACGTATCATCCACAAAGAAACAGACCCCGCCATCTTTCCAGGTTCTAAAAACTGGAATGTTGACAACTTAGGTCCAATTTATATCCCTGAAGCGGGTAAAACTGTAGCGCTTACAAATGAAACACTTCCGTTCTATAAAAAAATCATTAGTGAGTACGAAGGTAAAGAGTTACTCGTTACGGGTAACGAAATAAAAATTGATGGAAAAGTGGCGACTTCCTATACATTTGAACAAGATTACTATTGGATGATGGGAGACAACCGCCATAATTCATTAGACTCTCGTTATTGGGGATTTGTACCCGCTGATCACATTGTTGGAAAACCCATATTCATTTGGATGAGTATTGATGGCATCAATGATGGATTAAAAAACTGGAGCATCCGTTGGGATCGCCTATTCACTACTGTTAGCGGAACGGGCCAACCCCAATCGTATTTTAAATATTTCTTGTTTGCTTTAGCAGGGTATTTTGCCATAGATTATTTTAGAAACAAGAAAAAGAAGAAAGACGAAGAAGCTTAAATTACTACACATTAAAATTTCACTAATTAGTATAACTAAATCTAATTAGTGAAATTTATGTTTTTATAGCATTACTTATGAAGAACCTCCTTATACATCCAAGCTATTTCCCGTCGATCAGTCATTACATTGCATTAGTTCAAGCGGATAAGGTTATGTTTGAAATGGAAGACAATTTCCAAAAACAAACCAACCGAAACCGGATGTATATTTATAGTCCAAACGGCATTCAATTGCTCAATGTACCGATCAAGCACAGTCCGGAAAAACACCAGAAATACAAAGATGTTCGAATTGAAAACGATTTTGCTTGGCAAAAAAATCATTTCAAATCCTTAGAAGCAGCTTATCGCACTTCTCCATTCTTTGAATATTTTGAAGATGATTTTAGACCCATTTTTGAAAAGAAACATGATTTCTTAATGGAGTTGAATTTAGAAATTTTTGAGTTGGTTAACAAAAGCTTAGGAATAATCATAACATCAAATGAAACAGTCGAATATTTCCATGAAGCCATTGATTTTAACGATTTAAGACCTTTAATAAACGGTAAAAAAGACGCCACAAAAATAGAAGCCTACACGCAAGTATTTGAAGAAAAACAAGGGTTTTTAAATAATTTAAGCATTTTAGACCTCTTATTCAATGAAGGGAGATATGCCGTAGATTATTTGAAAAAACAAACGTTATAAATTGGTTGTTGGATTAATTTTTAAACGAGCCATTTGCGGAAAATGATCGCTTTGAATAAAGTAATCCAAAGACGTAAATTGTTTTACTTCAATAGTGTTTTCTACAAAAATAAAATCAATTCTAGCCGGATAATATTTGTAATTATACGATTTTCCAAAACCGGATCCTGCTTCTTCAAATGCATCTTTTAATTCCCCTTTTATGGTGCGATACACATAGGAAAACGCACTGTTATTCATATCACCACAGATAATTTTTGGGTAGTGACATGACACACAATGGGCTTTAATTAATTCGGATTGATTTTGTTGTTGACTGAAAGCCTTACTGATATTATTGAAAATAAATTTTGAACGCTTTTCATCCATTTCCTCATTGATATCTGCACTAATTTTAACCGATTCCAAATGCATGCTGTATACGCGTAAGGTATCCTTATCTTTTACGATATCCGCATAAATAACACTGTTATAGGAATTGGGAAATTCTATTTCGCCCGAATTAACAATTCTAAATTTAGAAAAAATTGCCTGACCAAATTTCAAACGATCGCCTTCTAGTTTTAATGTTTTGTACTTAAACATATTCACATTGACATCCTCATTAGGAGAATAATCCTGCAAACACAAAATATCGGGCTGTTCGTCGAGTAATAAATTAGATATTTGAAACGGTACATCATCGGTGGGCAACCATTCATACAAATTGAACAAACGTACATTGTAACTCATCAATTTGATATCGGTGGGCTCTTCCGGCAAATTGGTTTCCGAAAATTTATAAAATCGATTTAAGAAAGAAATTCCCAATAATAATAGTATTCCTGATAACAACATTTGACGCTTTAATTGCAACAACCAATAAAGAAAAAACAAAAAATTGATCATCAAGAAAAAAGGAAGCACCAGTGTTAACACACTTAAAAAAGGAAAAGCTTTTGGGGCTAAAAAAGGCAAAGTATAAGCAACGAAAGTAGCTACAGTAAATACTATATTCAAATAAAAAATGAATTTGGACCACCAACTTTGTTGCTGCATTGTATTTATTTCCCTGCTTTAAATAAAAATTCTTTTTCCTCTTTTGTCAAACAATCATAACCCGATTGACTTATTTTATCTAAAATTTCGTCAATTTGTTTTTGGGTCATGTCTTTGTTTTGACCATACGAATGTACCGATTTTTTTTCGGTATTTCGATGTACTTTCCGAAAAGGTGTTTTGGGCTTTGGGTTAGCTATCGTTACCAACTGATCCAAAAATACCGAAATCGGTTTGGTCAGATCCACGCCTTTTTGCAACAATTTTATATACATAAAACCAAAAAGAGCGCCTCCAAAATGAGCCAAATGACCGCCCATATTTTCTAGTGGCAACTGAATCAAATCCATTAATAAGATAAAAAAAGCAACATGCCATAGTTTTACAGTTCCCACGAGTGGAATGCGCAACAACATAAAAGGGGCATAGGTTGCAGTGGCCATCAAAAGGGCCATAATAGCTCCGCTTGCGCCAACTAACAACGAAACTTTTCCCAACACAAAATACAATGCAATAAAAGTCAATCCAGAAAAAATTCCACCCAGAAGATACACTCCAAATAATTGCTTATCCGTAAAATACGTATTGAACAATCGTCCAGAGAAATGCAATATTAACACGTTAAAAATCAAATGAAAAACGCCCGCATGGAAAAAGTTAAAGGTCAAAATTGTCCATGGCTTTGCCATAAAAACTGCCGTATTTGAAGATAAGGCGATATAATCAAAATAAGAAAAAGCAACTCCTGAAAATTTCAACCCAACATCGACGAGGGTGGCCAATACAAAAAGACCAATGTTCCAAAAGAGTAACTTTTGCACCATTCCCCCTGTTCTATATTGTAATTTTACATCGTCTAAAATGTTCATCCTATTATATCTTTGTTGTTATTTTTCAACTATCGATCCCAACGATTTTGATTGAATTGATTCTTCTTCCAATACCACATCATCAAAAAACCAACAGCAGCTCCACCTACGTGCGCAAAATGAGCGATTCCTCCACCAAAAATACTATACCCGGTTACCCCTGAAAACAAGTCTAACAATACAATTGCGGGTACAAAATACTTCGCTTTTATTGGAACTGGAATAAATAGCAAAGCCAACTCAGCATTGGGAAACATAAAGGCAAAGGCGACTAACAAACCATAAATAGCGCCCGAAGCGCCAACAGTAGGTGTTAAAGCGCCAATCATAGCATCAAAAGTTGTGGGCGACAATACAGCTTGCCAAGACGTCATGAATTTACCCTCGTTAAGTATTTTGAAAATTTCTGCTTTTTGAAATCCATTTGCCATTAACGTATTCAAAGCATCGTGAAAATAATAATAGTTTACTCCTGAATGGATCAAAGCAGCACCAATTCCACAAGAAAAATAAAAGAATAAAAACTTTTTAGGACCCCAAAAATGCTCCAAAGCGCTTCCAAAAGAGACTAATGCAAACATATTGAAGAAAATATGCATGAGATTACCGTGCATAAACATGTGAGAAAGGGGTTGCCACAATTGAAACTTAGCACTTTCAAAATAATGTAGCGCTAATAAATCGGTAGCTTGTGGTACAAAATAACTCCCAACAAAAAATAAAATATTTAAAAGTAATAACTGTTTAACAGTATCGGTCATATTGTTCATCATAGTGCAAATCGTTTGTCTAAATCTTCTACCGTAAAGGTGATAAAAGTGGGTTTTTGAAAAGGAGAAATGGTAGGTTCTTTACAAGCAAATAAGGAGTTAACCAAATTTTCTTGTTCCTTATCGGTCAAATAGGTACCGGTTTTTACGGCTAAACTCTTTGCCATGGATTTGGCAATGGTATCGCTTTGGGAAAAACTACTTTCTGGAATTTCATTTTGTATGTTATTGATGATTTCTTCCAACACAATAGAAACTTCGCTATCAACCATTAAGATCGGTAAGCCTGAAATTTGAACCGCATCAGTGGTAAAGCCATCAAAAACAAATCCTGTATTTTCCAGCGTAGGCTGCATCTCTCGCAATATATGCATTTCGTCTGCCGAAAAATACAATTCCAATGGAAACAACAACTGTTGGCTCGACGCTTTTTGTATGGTAATATTAGTTAAAAATTGTTCGTATAACACCCTTTGGTGTGCTCTTCCTTGGTCCAGCACTAACATCCCGGATTTGATCGCACTCACGATATATTTTTTGTGAATTTGATAGGTTGCATGAACGGTAGTTTCAGGGGCTTCCTCTTCAAACAACGAACCTGTAACTTCGGTACTTTCAAACGAGAAGGAGGCAATTTCTTCCGTATCCTGTTTTAACCCTACGTACAAACTCTCCCAATTGCCTTGTGGCGCCTCTTTTCTATAACTACCAAAAGAAGAAAGCGACTTAGACGGTTTATCTGCAGCAAAAGGATTGAATCCAGCATCCACTTGAATGGTAGGAAAATCAGCGGTTTTATCTTTGTATTGGTAGGGTGTATCGAGGTTTGAATCGCGCTCAAAATCGAGAATTGGGGCCACATTAAATTGCCCTAAACTGTGTTTCACTGCCGAACGCAATATAGCATATAAAGAATGTTCATCATCAAACTTGATTTCTGTTTTTGTGGGATGAATATTGATGTCAATTGTATGCGGAGGCACTTGAAGGTATAAGAAATAACTGGGTTGATTGCCTTCTTTCAACAAGCCTTCAAAAGCACTCATGATAGCATGATGCAAATACGGACTTTTTATGTATCGATCGTTAACAAAAAAAAACTGTTCGCCTCTACTTTTTTTCGCAAATTCAGGTTTTCCAACAAAACCATTTATTTTTATAAGATCGGTATCTTCCGAAACGGGCACCAATTTTTCATTGGTTTTTCCACCGAAAATAGCAACAATTCGTTGTCGCATATTTGATCCGGGCAAATTATACAATTCACTCCCGTTATGAATCAAGGTAAATGAAACAGAAGGATGGGCCAAAGCCACGCGTTGAAACTCATCCAATACATGACGAAATTCAACGGTTTCCGATTTTAAAAAATTGCGTCGGGCAGGAATATTAAAAAACAAGTTTTTTACAGCAAACGAAGTTCCTTTTGGCAAAACAGCTACTTCTTGAGTGGTTAATTTACTGCCTTCGATTACAATATGATTTCCTAATTCTTCTTGATCTTGCTTGGTCTTCATTTCTACATGAGCAATAGCTGCAATAGAAGCCAAGGCTTCACCACGAAAACCTTTGGTGTGTAGATCAAATAAATCTTCAGCTTGACGAATTTTAGAAGTGGCGTGGCGCTCAAAACACAAACGGGCATCGGTAGTATTCATACCTAGTCCATTATCAATTACTTGCACCAAGGTTTTTCCTGCTTCTTTAACAATCAACTTAATGTCTGACGCTTTGGCATCCACAGCATTCTCCAATAATTCTTTAACGACAGAGGCTGGTCGTTGCACCACTTCTCCTGCCGCAATTTGATTGGCTACGTGATCCGGTAATAATTGAATAATTCCCGACATTAATCTGAGGTATTGTATTAGGTTATGCTACAAATTTATGAAAATTTATGCAGGTTTTTACGCCGATAAAATGGGAAAAAAAGAAAAGTTAGTAACAAAATTGCGTCAAATAAAAAAATTCACAGCTTTTCACCGAAAAAGTGACTTGCCGTGAATCCTATTAGGGTATTTAAAAGTCTTAAGCGTTCGTACTCGAATTCAATTCGATCATCTTTAATGCTGCGACAGCAGCTTCAATTCCTTTGTTTCCGTGCTTACCTCCACTTCTATCAATAGATTGTTGTAATGTATTATCGGTTAGTACACAAAAAATAGTGGGCACATCATACAACAAATTCAAATCTTTCATGCCTTGGGTTACCCCTTCACAAACAAATTCAAAATGCATGGTTTCCCCTTTAATAACACAACCCATCACAATGACGGCATCAACGTCTAATTTTTCGTGCATTTGTCGAGCCCCAAAAATCAATTCGAAACTCCCCGGCACATTCCATCTGACAATATTTTCAGGCAGAGCCCCACAGTCGATTAAAGTTGAATAGGCTCCTTGAAACAAACCTTCCGTGATTTGCTCATTCCATTCTGAAACAACAATCCCAAACCGAAAATCTTTCGCGTTTGGGATTGTGTTTTTATCGTAATTGGATAAATTTTTATTTTCTGTTGCCATACTTATTCAGTCATCGCAATAAAGACCTCAATATTCATACCTTCTTTAGAAGTTTCATATTTCTCTTTGATTGCTACAAACAATGCATTAGCTTCGGCTTTTTTACCGGATGCTAATAATAATTGCGCTGCTTTGAACATGAAACGTGGGGTTGTAAAATCATTTTCAAACGCTTCAGCTGCTTTTTTATAGTGAGCAATAGCATCGTCAACTTTATTCGATTCTGATAACGCATCGCCGATAGCACCAATAGCTAATGGTTTTAAAACCGCATCTTCTGATTTAAATTTTTCTAAATATGTGATTGCTTTTTTATAATCTCCAATATTTAAATACGAAATTCCTGCATAATAATTGGCTAAATTTCCAGCATCTGTACCCGCATATTCTTCAGCAATACCAACAAATCCTAATTTCCCTTCACCACCTTTAAGTGCTAAATTGTATAATGAATCTGGTTTTGTAGTAGCATCAACTGCTTGTTGAAAATATTGTTGCGATTGAAAAATTTCGTTAGTAGCTTTATCTTCTTTAGGCTCAACAATAAATTTGCTGTATAGAACATATCCTAAAGTTGCCAAAGCAATTACTCCAACAACCGTTAAAATCAATTTTTGATTTTTTGCTACCCAGTCTTCCGTTCTAGAAGCGGTTGCATCTAATGTATTGAATACTTCAGCGGTTGTACTATCGCTAACATCCATTACTTCTTCAAAATCATTTTCAACTTTAGCGTCTTCTGGTTTTGGTGCTTTGTATCCTCTTTTGTTATATGTTGCCATTTATATTAAATTTAATGAGGTGCAAAAATATAATTTTTATTAAAATTAAAAACCATTTTAGTAGATATTTTTAACAAATTCGATATACTTTTGTAAAATATCTTATTTTTAGCCTTCAATTAAAGTACCAATATAGTGTTTTTAAAACAATTATCGCTTTTAAATTATAAAAATTTAGCCCAAATAGAATTTGATTTTGAGGCTAAAATTAATTGTTTTGTGGGCAAAAATGGAGTAGGCAAAACCAACATATTGGACGCCATTTATCATTTAGCATATGGTAAAAGTTATTTTAATCCCTTAGCCATTCAAAACATAAAACACGGAGAAGAATTTTTTGTCATTGACGCCCTAATTGAAAAAAACAACAAAGATGAGAAAATCGTTTGTAGCTTAAAAAAAGGCCAAAAAAAAACAATCAAACGCAATGGAAAGGCCTACGAAAAACTTTCTGAACATATTGGTTTTATTCCCTTAGTAATTATTTCGCCATCCGATACTGATTTAATTGTTGAAGGCAGTGAAACGCGTCGAAAGTTTATTGACAGTGTTATCGCTACTTTGGATGCTAACTATTTGCAGGTATTGATTCAGTACCAAAAAACGCTCACACAACGAAATGCTTTGCTCAAATATTTTGCCTTGAATCAGACTTTTGATGCTGATAATTTAGCGATTTACAACGAGCAACTGAGCCATTCAGGACAACTGATATTTGAAAAAAGGAAACAATTTTTAGCTGAATTTGTTCCTATTTTTGAAAAACATCATGCGACAATTTCGGGTGGAAATGAAAAAATAGCGTTGCATTATGAAAGCCAATTATTTGACAAAGACTTATTGCATCTTTTAGACGACACCTTGTCAAAGGACAGAATGATCCACTATACAAGTGCCGGCATTCATAAAGATGATTTGATTTTTGAAATTGATGGATTTCCAATAAAAAAATTTGGTTCACAAGGCCAACAAAAGTCGTTTTTAATTGCATTAAAACTCGCGCAATTTGAATTTGTAAAAAATCAAAGCAACACCTTGCCTATTTTATTATTTGATGATATTTTTGACAAATTGGATGCCTACAGGGTTCAACAAATCATCGATATGGTGAACGACGATATTTTTGGACAAATTTTTATTTCAGACACCCATCCCGAACGCACCGAAGAAATTATAAAGCAAACCCATAAAACTTATAAAATATTTTCCTTATGAAAAAATTAATCCATTACAGCACATTAATTTTATTGCTATTCACTACCAGTTGTACAAAAAGTCAAGATTTTAAAATTGTGACTGTAACCGAATTTAATGCTGCCTTAGAAAAAAATCCAGACGTACAACTCATTGATGTGAGAACCCCAGGTGAATATGCTGGAGGGTACATCAAAAATGCCCAAAACTTTGATTGGAATGGAAATGATTTTGACACAAAAGTTGCTGCTTTAGACAAAACAAAACCTGTACTTGTTTATTGCTTAAGTGGCGGCAGAAGTAAAAAAGCGGCTGCGAAATTAAATTCCATGGGTTTTCAAGAAGTACTTGAATTAGACGGCGGGTATTTGGCATGGAGTAAAACTCTTCCAGAAGCAAATGCCACTTGGAAAGGAATGTCAAAAGAAGCATATGCTAAATTATTGACTTCCGATAAAGTGGTGGTAATTGATTTTTATGCAGAATGGTGTGCTCCTTGTAAAAAAATGGCCCCTTATTTAGAAAAAATGAACACCGAATTGGCAGATAAAGTGATTATTCATCGTATAGATGCCGACAAAAACAAATCGCTATTCAATGCGTTAGGATATCAAGGTTTACCTGTTGTACTGGTATACAAAAACGGCAAAGAGACTTTCAAAAAAAGTGAATTTGTTAGCGAACTAGAATTGAGAAAAGCCCTTTAACTAAGTTAAACTAGATCTTTAACCCTTCACCTATTACATTAATTCCATGAATATCATTCAGAATCAATCGTTAAAAAACTATAATACTTTTGGGATAGATGCCAAAGCCAAAGAATTCATAGCAGTAAACACTGTTGATACTTTAGTAGAAGTTGTTACTTCTGCACAAGATCTCTTTATTTTAGGGGGTGGTAGTAACATGCTGCTTACCCAAGATATCCAAAAGTTAGTCGTTCATGTAGATTTAAAAGGCCGAGAAATCATTGAAGAAAATGAAGATTTTGTGATTGTTAGAGCACAAGCAGGTGAAAACTGGCACGAATTTGTGCTTTGGTGTATTGATCAAAACTTTGGCGGTATCGAAAACCTGTCGCTAATTCCAGGCAACGTGGGAACAACACCCATTCAAAACATTGGAGCTTATGGTGTAGAAATAAAAGACACGCTGTTTTCATGCGAAGCATTGAATCGAAAAACCTTACAGATTGAAACGTTTACCAATGCGCAATGTCAATTTGATTACCGTGAAAGTGTTTTTAAAAATGAGTTAAAAGAGCAATACATAATCACAGCGGTACTTTTTAAATTAACCAAAAAGAACCACAAAGTATCCACCACCTATGGTGCAATTGAAACCGAATTATCAAAACAAAACATACAAAATCCAACACTTAAAGACGTTAGCAATGCCGTAATTGCGATTCGACAAAGCAAACTACCCGATCCCAAAGAATTAGGAAACAGCGGCAGTTTCTTTAAAAACCCGGTCATTTCTAAAGAAGCCTACGAAAAAACCAAAGCCATACATCCTGATATGCCGCATTATGTAGTTTCGGAAAACAGTGTAAAAGTTCCGGCAGGTTGGTTAATCGAACAAGCTGGATTTAAAGGCAAACGTTTTGGTGATGCCGGTGTGCATAAAAACCAAGCCTTGGTATTGGTTAATTATGGAACGGCAACCGGTGCTGAACTAGTAGCGCTTTCGCGAACGATTCAGCAAACCATTTTAGACCAATTTGGCATTGCCATCGAAGCTGAAGTAAACATTATTTAATTGCTCCATTTCATTTAATTATTTACCTTTGCCGGATATTAAAAACCGATACATATATTTCTATGCTGTTCATATTATTACTTGTTTTTATAGGAATTACGTTACTACAATTGGTGTATTATGTCTTTATTTTTGGCCGTTTTTCATTTGCTAAAAAACAAAACATAACACCAAAAAAACTACCCATTTCGATCATTATTTGTGCTAAAAATGAAGAAGAAAATATCAAAAAATATTTTCCAACTATTGTATCGCAAAATTATCCCGATTATGAGATTGTATTGATTGACGATGCTTCAAGCGATGAAACTTTAGAGCTTTTTGAAAGCTATGAAAAACAATACGCCAATGTCAAATTAGTAAAAGTTCAAAACAACGAAGCTTTTTGGGGCAATAAAAAATTTGCGTTAACACTCGGAATAAAAGCGGCAAAAAATGAGTACCTGGTTTTTACCGATGCCGATTGCTATCCGGTTTCAACTGATTGGTTGTTGCAAATATCCAGTCAATTTACCAAAGAGAAAACCATTGTATTAGGGTATGGTGCATATGAAAAAGTAAAAAATTCATTCGTAAATAAAATCATTCGTTTCGACGCCTTGCTTACAGCTACGCAATATTTTTCTTGGACAAAATTAGGCAAACCGTATATGGGGATAGGTCGTAATTTAGCCTATAAAAAATCAGAGTTTTTTAACGTACGTGGATTTATGGATCATATGAAAGTTCGTGCGGGAGATGACGACTTATTCATCAATCAAGCAGCCACATCTAGCAATACCGAAATCTTGTTTAGCGCTGATAGTTTTACCTACACTGAAGCCAAAACCCGTTTCAAAGATTGGATACAACAAAAAAGAAGAAACACAGCTACTGCTCATTTTTACAAAGGATTTGACAAATTTCAATTGGGGATTTTTTTGTTTTCACAAGTCAGCTTTTTCTTGTTGGCCATAGTATTACTCATTTTCCAATACCAATGGATTGTTATTATAAGTATTGTAGTATTTCGTTATTTATTTACTTGGATCACACTTGGGTATGCAGCAGCTAAATTAAAGGAAAAAGATGTGTTGTATTGGTACCCCTTGATTGAATTAATTGTTATTTTTACACAACTAAATGTCTTTGTAAAAAACATCATTTCAAAACCAATACATTGGAAATAAACGCAAATTTTATTCAGAAAAATATTGAACAGGCAAAAAAAGGCGATCAAGTAGCCTTTACTTTTTTGCTGGATTTTTTCTGGAACGAAGTTTACGGCTTTATGTTAAAACGTACAGAAAACGAAACCGATACGGAGGATATTGTGATTGAAACGTTTGCCAAAGCTTTTGATAAAATTGCCACCTACAATCCAGAATATGGTTTTAATACGTGGCTTATTGCCATTGCAAAGAACGTTCACATCGATTTGCTTCGAAAAAAGAAATCCTCATTATTTGTTGACCTCAACGATGAAAACGACCGACAAGCATATTTTGTAGCCGACGATTCCAATTCTGCCGAAGACGAATTAATTATCGAGCAAAATTTAGCCCAATTGTTGCAATATATTAAACAATTGAAACCGGCCTACCAAGAAGTAATTCAAATGCGCTATTTCCAAGAAATGAGTTACCAAGAAATGGCCGATCAAATTGACGAACCTTTGAACAACATCAAAATAAAATTGCTTCGAGCTAAGAAATTGTTGGCAGAGATTATTCAAAAAAAATAGTACCATTTCTTATTTAATTCTCCAACAAATCATAAAACTTTATTAATCTGATTTTTTTCTAAATTCATATTTCTAAATTCTAAAATTCTAATTGTATCTTTGTTGCTCAAATTTGAAGCACATGAATACTGTTTTAGAATCGATAACGCCACCCGCTCCCAAACCTAAATGGTTGCGCGTAAAATTGCCTACCGGTCAAAAATACACCGAACTTCGTGGTTTAGTAGATAAATACAAACTGAATACGATTTGTACTTCGGGGAGTTGTCCTAACATGGGTGAATGTTGGGGTGAAGGAACCGCAACGTTTATGATTTTAGGAAATATTTGTACGCGTTCGTGTGGCTTTTGCGGCGTAAAAACCGGTCGCCCTGAAACAGTGGATTGGGATGAACCTGAAAAAGTAGCGCGTTCGATCAAAATAATGAACATCAAACATGCGGTAATTACCAGCGTAGACCGTGATGATTTAAAAGATATGGGGTCAATTATTTGGGCAGAAACGGTAAAAGCCATTCGCCGAATGAACCCGAACACCACCTTAGAAACTTTAATTCCAGATTTTCAAGGAAATACCCGAAATTTAGACCGAATCATTGAAGTAGCTCCTGAAGTTGTTTCACACAATATGGAAACCGTAAAACGTTTGACGCGCGAAGTACGTATTCAAGCAAAATATGAAAAAAGTCTAGAAGTACTTCGCTATCTCAAAGAGCAAGGTATTAATAGAACAAAATCGGGGATCATGTTGGGCTTAGGTGAAACGGAAGAAGAAGTCATTCAAGTGTTGCATGATTTAAAAGATGCAAAAGTAGATATTGTAACGATTGGGCAATACTTGCAACCCAGTAAAAAACATTTACCGGTAAAAGAATTCATTACGCCCGAACAGTTTGCAAAATATGAACAAATTGGAAAAGAATTAGGCTTTAGACATGTGGAAAGTGGTGCATTAGTGCGTTCGTCTTACCATGCGGAAAAACACATTCATTAAGCGGGAAGCTAGATGATGGGTGCTGGAAGTTTTTAATTCCCGAATTCTAATAATTACGTTTTATAAAACTAACTTTTCAACTTGAAACTTGAAACATAAACATTGACCAGAGCAAAGCAACCGTATGAATATAAAACCTGAAACAAAAGTAAGAATCGCTATTAATGGTTTTGGAAGAATTGGACGCAATGTATTCCGATTGTTGTTAAATAATCCTACCATAGAAGTGGTGGCTATAAATGATATTGCTGATTGCAAAACAATGGCACATTTGGTAAAATATGATAGCATTCACGGGGTTTTAAATAAAAAGGTTACCTATACAGAGCACAGCATTAGCATCGAAAATAAATCCTATATTTTCTTTCATGAAAGCGAAATCAAAAATTTGGATTGGAAAACGGCAAACGTAGATATCGTTATCGAATCCACGGGCAAGCACAAAACATTTGAAGAAATCCATGCGCATATTACCGCTGGTGCGAAAAAAGTCATACTATCTGCACCTTCAGAAGTTGAAACCATCAAAACCGTAGTTTTAGGTGTCAATGAGCACCTCCTTAACGGAAGCGAAACCATTATATCAAATGCGAGTTGCACCACAAACAATGCCGCTCCAATGATTAAAGTCATTCAGGAATTGTGTGAAATAGAACAAGCCTACATCACTACCGTTCACTCCTACACCACTGATCAAAGCTTACACGATCAACCGCACAAAGACTTACGAAGAGCTCGAGGTGCTGCACAATCTATCGTTCCTACCACTACAGGAGCCGCCAAAGCCTTGACAAAAATATTTCCAACATTAGAGGGAAAAATTGGGGGATGTGGGATTCGAGTACCCGTTGCCGATGGCTCACTTACCGACATTACGTTCAACGTAAAACGAAAAGTAACCATAGCAGAAATCAATATGGCTTTTAAAAATGCTTCGGCAACCCATTTAAACGGAATTCTTGATTATACAGAAGACCCTATCGTGTCAGTAGATATTATTGGAAATCCATATTCTTGTGTGTTTGATGCCCAATTGACTTCGGTTATTGATAAAATGATAAAAATTGTAGGCTGGTATGATAATGAGATTGGCTATTCCTCGCGAATTATCGATTTGATTACTTTTATTTCGAAAAAATAAACTTTTTTTTTAGCCACAAAACACTTAAATTGCAAGGGTAATATTAATTTTATATCCTTTTGATCAAACAATTTATACTATTTTTAGTGGTATTAACTGGCAGCAGTTACGCACAATCTGTATACAAAGAAGTAGCCAAGATTAATGACAGCACCGATTATTATCTCGAAATTGGACTCTTTAATAAAGAAGAAAAAAAATCGGTAAGCAAAGCCTTATTCTTTACTGAAAAAGCCATTGCTCTTGCAAAAAAGAGTGGTCAAAAATCAAAATTAGGCGCTGGCTATTTACAATTGGCGAACGTTTACTATGACGTAGATAAAAACGAACTTTCAATAGACAATTACATTCGAGCAATTAATGTTTTTGATAAAAAAAATCCTACAGCAAATTTAGCACTAGCCTATTACGGTTTAGGAAAATGTTATTTGAAAAAAAATAAAATTGCAGTTGCTGAAATCTATTTTGAAAAAGCATCCACCCTATACGAAACGCTCAATTTTTCTGAAGCAATTGAACTCATTAATCTACAAAAAGGGATCATCAATAAAGAAAAAAAACAATATGTCATAGCCATTACAATATTGCAATCGGTAATTGAAAATCTCGCCGATGATTCGTTCATTACTACAAAAATAGAAGCTTATTATCAATTGGGCGAGATTGAAATGGCACAGGAAAATTATGAAAAAGCCATCAATTATTATTTATTAGCGCATCAAACCAATGCTGCCAATAAAACCGATTTCAGCATTACGAAGCGCATCTTAAAACAATTAAGTGTGGCGTATGAAAAAACGAAAAATACAAACCAGTCCCTAGTTTTTCTAAAAAAATACACCCAATTATCCGATTCCATTCACACGCATCTTTATTCCAACGCCTCGGAAAATATGATTGATAAAATTCAGTTTGATGAGCAATTAAAAAAAATTGAACAATTGGATAAAGAAAAACAAAGCCAACAAAAAACATTGCGCTTTTCAAAGTTAATTTTTGTTCTGAGTATTGCCTTGATATCCATCTTGTCGTTGTTGAGTTTTTCACTCTATAAAAACAATAAAATTCGAAACACTTCTAATAAACTGTTAGAAGAAAAAAACAAAGAACTTACTTTTGAAAAAGAAAAGGCCGAACAAGCATCTAAAGCACGAGCAGAATTTTTATCTACGGTGAGTCATGAATTGAGGACTCCATTGAATGCAATTAATGGAATTACTTATTTGTTGTTGCAAGAAAAACCCAAGGCGAGCCAATTGAACTATTTAAAATCTCTAGAATTCTCGGGAAGTTATTTATTGCATTTTATCAATGATATCTTGGAAATCAACCGATTAGAATCAGATAAAATACAAGTTGAAACCATCAATTTTAATTTGAAAGAACTGATTGAAAACATTACCATATCATTCAAAGAATTCATTCACGAAAACAATACCCAATGCCATTTACAAATTGATTCAAACATTTCAGAATATCTCAAGGGCGATCCCACAAAACTTTCTCAAATTGTCATAAATTTATTGAATAATGCCATTAAATTTAGTAAAAATGGCGTCGTATGGTTTACAATAAAAAACCTTCATGAAGATCAAAATCACATCAAATTGCATTTTGAAATCAAGGATAACGGAATTGGTATTCCTCTAGATAAACAGAAAACAATTTTTGACAGTTTTAGTCAGGGCTCCGTAGAAATTAACCGAACTTATGGCGGTACCGGATTAGGCCTTTCTATCGTGAAAAAAATTCTAGAGTTAATGGATAGCACCATTCATTTAACTAGTGAAAGTGGAAATGGAAGCACATTTTCATTTGAACTGTTGTTTGAAAAAGGACAAAAAAGCGAAGTAATAATTGCTCCCAAGGCAAGTATTGCCGACGGTAACAAAAAAATAGTATTGTTGGTTGAAGACAACAAAATCAACCAGATGATTACCCAAAAAATGTTAGAAAAAAAGGGAATATCCTGTGTGATATTAGATAGCGGTGAAGAAGCTATCGAAAATACTAGAACACAACAGTATGATCTTATATTGATGGATGTTCATTTACCCGGTATTAGCGGCACTGAAGCTACTTCTGCCATTCGAACATTTGATAGCAAAACTCCAATTATTGCGCTAACTGCCATTTCATTGAATGAAAATAAAGAAACACTTTTATCGTTTGGAATGAATGAAGTAATTACAAAACCGTTTGAACCAGACTATTTTTATGACGTCATTCTTTCGTATTTAGCTACGAACGAATAATAAGGTTTTTAATTAAATTTCGAACTTGGGGTTCCGCTTTTTTTGCAGCTTCTAATACTTCTTCGTGATTCACTTCATCGATATTGGCTTCATCGCCTATATCTGTAATCACCGAAATTCCGAAACACTCCATATCCATGTGTCGCGCAACAATAACTTCGGGAACTGTAGACATTCCCACACAATCGGCACCCATTGCTTTTACCATTTTATATTCGGCAAGGGTTTCAAATGTTGGTCCTTGTAGCGCCAAGTAAATCCCTTTTTGTAACACTATATTCCATTCTTTAGCCAAAGCAAAAGCCTCATCAATCATAGCTAGTGAATAGGGAGCACTCATGTTTACAAATCGCGGACCAAAACGCTCGTCATTGTATCCGCGCAAAGGATGCTCTGGCAACATATTGATGTGATCGGTGATCACAACGACATCCCCAACTTTATATAATGGATTAACGCCACCTGAAGCATTAGAAACAATTAGTTTTTGTACGCCAAGACTCTTCATTACACGAACCGGAAACGTTACTTGTTTCATATCATAGCCTTCATAATAATGAAACCGTCCTTGCATGGCAACAACTTTTTTACCTTGAATCTGTCCAAATACTAATGCTCCTTTATGACCTTGTACGGTTGAAACGGGAAAATTAGGAATGGCAGAATAGTCCAACACATATTCTATGGTAATATCTTCTGTAAATCCGCCTAATCCTGAACCTAAAATCACACCATATTCTGGAATAAAATTGGTTTTCTCTTGGATAAAATTAACCGTTTCTTGTACTTTTTCCCACATAATTTTTAATTGTAGTATCAAAATTAGTTCCGTTTAGAAACATGGTACGAATAGGCAAATAATACAATTGCGATGGAGGCAACAAACCTTTTAGTCGCACAAAATCTTTTTCAGTAGTCACTATTTTTTTGCCTTGAGCACTTGCTATAATTTTCTCACAATCGGTTATTGAAAAATGATGGTGGTCTGGAAAAGTAAGGCACTCGTCTTGTTCCTTTTTTATATAATCAAAAAATAATTTTGGCTTTGCAATACCGGCCACTAAGACTTTACTTTCCTGTTGAATTTCTAATATACTGCAAGTGTTTTCTGCACTTACTATATGATCGTCATAATGTATTGTTGAAAAGTAAACCGGTTGCGTTACCTGCAATTGTTTGATGATTTCTTGTTGTGCAAGATCGGACAAATTGCTGGGACATTTAGTGACAATTATCATATCGGCTCTTTTTTTTCCTAAAGCCGATTCTCTTAAATTCCCGTAGGGCAAAATAAAATCTTTACAAAACAAATCATCATAGGCGGTAAGTAAAATCGATAAGCCCGCCTTTACTTTCCGGTGTTGGAACGCGTCGTCTAATAAAATAACATCCGGTCGCTTCGCTACTTGCAAGAGTTGTTGGATACCGTTTTTGCGTTGCGCATCAACAGCTACTTGAACCCTAGAAAATTTAGTATGCAATTGAAAAGGTTCATCGCCAATTGAAGCAGCTGTTGCGGTTTCATCCGCCAGAAGAAACCCTTTTGTCTTGCGCTTGTATCCTCTACTCAGAACTGCTACTTGATAATCCTCAGACAGCAATCGGATCAAATATTCGATTTGTGGGGTTTTTCCAGTGCCGCCAACGCTTAAATTACCAACAATAATAACAGGAATATCAAATGAATGGCTTTTAAGCACGCCTTTGTCGTAGAGCCAATTTCGGAGAAAAGTGACACACCAATACAACAGTGCTAAAGGAAAAAGTATCTTTCGTAACCAAATCATACCACGAAAGTATAATAAAATATCTGTAAAATAAAGTTTATGTTCTTTAAGATCATAATTCTAAGGAGTAATTCGTTATTTTTGTAGGTGTTATTTATTAAATTAAACCTATGAAACTTACCCAAATACTTTCTATACTTGAAGAAATGGCGCCTTTAAGTTATGCCGAAGATTTTGACAATGTGGGACTACTTGTTGGAGATCCGGCTGCAGATATTTCAGGGATCTTAGTATGTCATGATGCCTTAGAAGGTGTCATTGACGAAGCCATTCGCAAAAAATGCAATTTGGTTGTAAGTTTTCACCCCATCTTATTTTCGGGGATAAAAAAAATTACCGGTAAAAATTATGTGGAACGCGTCGTAATGAAAGCGATAAAAAATGACATTGCAATTTATGCGGTTCACACGGCATTAGACAATCATCAAAACGGCGTCAATGCTATTTTTTGTAAGGCCTTAGGAATTGTACAATCAAAAGTATTGCTTCCAAAACCTAATTATATTCAGAAATTGATAACATATGCTCCTGTGGATCAGGCCGAAAAAATTCGAAATGCCTTATTTGAAGCTGGCGCTGGTACTATCGGCAACTATGCAGATTGTAGCTTTTCATCAACAGGTATCGGAACCTATAAAGGTAATGAAGCATCAAATCCAGTAATTGGCGAACGTTTTGAATTGGTCACAGCGGCCGAAACAAAAATTGAAGTTACTTTTGAAAAGCACTTACAAAGCAAGGTATTAAAAGCATTATTTGCCAATCACCTCTATGAAGAAGTTGCTTACGAAATTTATTCGTTAGAAAACCAGCACCAAAATATTGGCTTAGGACGGATAGGTGAATTAGAAAAGGCACTTTCAGAAACCGAATTTTTGCAAATGGTAAAAGACAAACTGCAATGTGGTGGCATCCGACACAGTGCTTTTATGGGAAAACCTATCAAAAAAGTGGCGGTTTTAGGCGGAAGTGGTAGTTTTGCGATTCAAAATGCAAAACTGTCGGGAGCCGATGCCTATTTGACAGCCGACTTGAAATACCATCAGTTTTATGAAGCTGAAAATCAAATGCTTTTGGCCGATATTGGCCACTTTGAAAGCGAAAGATTTACAAAAAACTACATAGTTGATTTTCTTAAAGAAAAAATCACTAATTTTGCACCCAATTCGCTTTCGAGTGGAATTATTTTATCAGAAGAAAATACAAATCCAGTTAAGTACTTTTAAATATGGCAACAATCAAAGAGATAAGCGTAGAAGATAAGTTAAGAGCCCTTTATGCTTTACAACTAGTTGATTCTAAAAT
>NZ_JBILKB010000106.1:0-4775 GCF_044376915.1 Flavobacterium sp. | reverse complement strand
CGGAACTAACCGTAGCAGGCTTTCAAGAATTATATAATGCAGCGGCTGTAGAAAGTGTATTAAAAAACGAAGGGACAACCTTAGTGGTTGTTAATTCGGTTTGTGGATGTGCCGCTAGAAATGCGCGTCCAGGAGCTATCATGAGTTTAGACGGAAGTAAAAAACCCTCTCAATTGGTCACTGTTTTTGCAGGAGTTGACAAAGAAGCAGTAGATGCTGCGCGTCAACACATGTTTCCTTTTCCTCCATCATCACCTTGTATGGCGTTGTTTAAAGACGGCGAATTGGTTCATATGTTAGAACGTCATCATATTGAAGGGCGCCCAGCAGAATTAATTGCCGAAAACTTAAAAGATGCGTATAACGAGTTTTGCTAAAAAAGATCCATATGAAACATTTTTTTAGAATTCTACTTTTAACCTTATTATTGCCTAGTTTTCAGTGCGATGATAACGAGAATACGAGAACAACACCTGAATTATTAGCCGAGAAAAAGCAAGAAATTTTAAACTATATCCAAAGCTTTTCCTGTGCTAATGCTACGGGATGCCTATCTATTGCTTTCGGAGCAAAACCTTGTGGTGGTCCCAGAGAGTATTTGGTGTATCCCAATACAGTTAACCAATCCGTTTTGGAAAACATGGTCAACGAATATTACGAAATGGACCAAGAATATAATATAGAAACTGGCGCCATTTCTGATTGCATGTTGGTAGGCCCACCTAATACTATAGGCTGTGTCAATGGTGTTTGTACCATCATCGATTAACTTACTAGAGTAGCACGTTTTTGACCTTAATACTATGCTAGCATACAATAAAACCGCCTTTATTTTGGTGGTTTTTTTATTTTATACCTTACTTTTGTCAAAATTCGTTTGCAATGGAAAAACTAGTATCCTATCCACTTACTATAGTATATTACTTCTTTTTTTTACTTTGGTTGGTCTTTTTCCATCCGATACAATGGGTTTGTTTTACCTTTTTTGGATACAACGCGCACCGCATCAGTGTGGCGTATTTGAATTGGTTCCTCGTGCGAACGACACATGTTTTAGGCACCACCTTTCATTTAAAAGGCATGGAAAACATTCCAGAAAACAAACCGTTAATTATTGTAGCCAATCATCAAAGCTTACATGATATTACCACGATGATTTGGTTCTTGAGAAAAACACATCCAAAATTCATCAGTAAAATTGAATTGGGGAAAGGTATTCCTAGTGTTTCCTATAATTTAAGACACGGCGGTTCTGCTTTAATTGATCGAAAAGATCCCAAACAAGCCTTACCCGAAATAAAAAAAGTGGCCGAGTTAATAAATGCCAATAATTATGCGATAGTGATTTTTCCAGAAGGCACACGAAGCAAAAATGGCCAACCCAAGCCTTTTGCATCTAGTGGATTAAAAATGCTCTATAAATTTGCCCCCGATGCGTATTTCTTGCCAATAACGATTAACAATTCTTGGAAAATGACCAAATACGGCTCCTTCCCAATGGGACTAGGAAATGCCTTAAATTTTGAAATACACCCTGCCCTCAAAGTTACGGACTTTTCATTTGAAGAAATTTTTGAAAAAACAGAGACAATAATAACACAAGCGATACAAAAAACATAATATGTCAGTACAAAACGTGCGTCTAGAAGTGATGCAATTTTTAGAAAAAAAAATCGACACTTTTGTCGATGAATTTTTAATTCCTGTTGAAAAAATTTGGCAACCTACCGATTTACTTCCAAATGCTCAAAAGGAAACATTTTTTGAAGAAGTAAAAGAATTACAAGAGATTGCTAAGGATTTGCCTTATGATTTTTGGGTAACCTTAGTGGGCGATACCATTACCGAAGAAGCGCTTCCTACCTATGAATCCTGGTTGTTAAATATTGATGGGGTGGCCTCTGAAGAAAAAGAAAACGGATGGAATAAGTGGTTTAGACAATGGACCGGTGAAGAAAACAGACATGGCGATTTGTTGAATAAATATTTGTATTTATCGGGGAGGGTCAATATGAGAGAAGTAGAAATAACTACGCAGTATCTAATTAATGATGGTTTTGATATCGGTACCAGCAACGATCCCTATAAAAACTTTGTTTACACCAGTTTTCAGGAACTGGCTACCTATGTTTCACACAATAGAGTGGCCCAAATTGCCAAAAGTTACGGCGACAAAAAGTTGCATAAAATGTGCAATATGATTGCTGGAGACGAAATGCGACACCACTTGGCTTATAGCGAATTTGTGAATCAAATTTTCAAAATTGACCCGAGCGAAATGATGTTGGCATTTCAACACATGATGAAACATAAAATTACAATGCCGGCGCATTACCTCAGAGAATCGGGACAAAAAATAAGTTCAGCGTTTGAACATTTCTCTGATGCAGCACAACGAATTGGAGTATACACAGCGGCTGATTATGTAGACATCATGCAAAAATTGATGGACAAATGGGAAATCGACAAAATATCAGGCTTAACCGATGAGGCTGAAAAAGCGCGAGATTTCCTTATGAAATTACCGGCTAGAATGATCAAAATTTCAGAGCGTTTGGTCATCCCTGAAACAGGACATGTTTTCAAATGGGTAGAACCTGCCTTGGTAAAATAAGAGAAATAAACGCAATAACATCATCAATCCTTTCTGAAAAGAGAGGATTTTTAACTTCATATTATGTCATTAATACCAAATACAATACTGTTCGTAAAAGAACAACTCAAAAATGCCGAAGGAGGTCATGATTGGTTTCACATCGAACGGGTTTATAAAAACGCACAAGTAATTGCAGCCGCAGAAGATTGCGATCTAGAAGTGGTAACATTGGCTGCTCTATTACATGATATTGCGGACTCTAAATTTCACAACGGCGATGAAACCATTGGACCAAAGGTTGCTCGAGCGTTTCTAGAGGCAAACCAGGTGTTACCTGCTACGATTGATCATGTCATTGCAATTATAGAAAACATCTCGTTTAAAGGCGGAAATTTTGACCAACAATTTCATTCCAAAGAATTAGCAATTGTGCAAGATGCCGATCGATTGGACGCCATTGGTGCTATCGGCATTGCAAGAACATTCAATTATGGTGGATTTAAAAACAGAGCCCTTTATGATCCCGAAATAAAACCAAATCTTTCCCAAACGAAAGAAGAATATAAAAAAAACGAGGCACCGACCATCAATCATTTTTATGAAAAACTTTTGCTGCTAACTGATAAAATGAATACCGAAACGGGTAAAAAAATGGCCAAAAAACGCCACGATTTCATGGTTCATTTTTTGGCACAATTTTATGCTGAATGGGAAGGTAAAGAATAAGACTTTATCTTTATTTTCCTGGAAAAATCGCCTTTCTTTTTTCTAAAAAGGCAGTAGTTCCTTCTTTAAAATCTTCGGTTCCAAAACAGGCGCCAAAATTTTCAATTTCAACGGCATAACCATTGGTTCCGTCTTCAAAATTGGCATTAATAGCCTGTATGGCTTTGGCTATAGCTACACTGGAATTGTTCGCTATTTTTGCCGCAATTCCTTTGGCAAACTCCAATAATTCTTCTTGTGCCACTACATGATTAACCAATCCGTAGTTTTTTGCGGTTTCTGCATCAACCATTCCCGCTGTCATAATGAGTTCCATAGCTCGTCCTTTACCCACTAATTGTGTTAATCGTTGGGTACCACCATATCCTGGAATTACCCCTAAAGTCACCTCAGGCAACCCCATTTTTGCATTCACTGAAGCTACTCTAAAATGACAGGCCATGGCCAATTCTAATCCGCCTCCTAAAGCAAAACCATTGACGGCTGCAATAACCGGAGTGCTCAAATTTTGAACAAAATCAAACAACAAAGCTTGTCCTTGCGCCGCTAATTCTTGTCCTTCCTGTACTGAAAAATTAGCAAATTCAGAAATATCGGCTCCTGCTACAAATGCTTTTTCACCACTCCCAGTAATTATGATGGCTTTTACTGCTTGCTCTTTGTTTAATGCCGAAAATGCCTCGTGAAGCTCCTGTATCGTTTCTTTATTTAACGCATTTAATTTTGTAGGGCGATTGATCGTAATTACTGCAATATGCGCTTGCTTTTCAATTAGAATATGTTCCATTTTAGTGTTTAAATTATTTATTTATGGGAAAAGAAACTAAAAATTCTGTTCCTTGGTCTAATGTTGTTTCAAAAGTAATGGTTCCTTTGTAATTTTCAATAATATTTTTAATGATGGCTAATCCAAGTCCCATTCCGCTCGACTTGGTGGTAAACTTTGGCTCAAATATGCGCGCTGCATTTTCCGCTGAAATTCCTTTACCGTTGTCTTTCACTGCTATTTTGACTTGCTGGTCCTCCCTAAAAACCGTTACAAAAACCAATTTATTTTCCTGTGTTTCGGGTATGGCTTGAATGGCGTTCTTTACCAAATTGGTAACCACACGGATCAATTGTGTGCGATCTAACTTGGCAATAATTTCATCTTCTATCGCCGAAAAACGAATATACTCTTCATTGAAAATTTCCAAAGTCATTTGCACGACCTCAACTACATTTAAGGTTTCGTTCTGTTGGGCCGGCATGGTGGCAAAATTTGAAAAAGCATTGGCCACCGAACTCATGGTGTCGATTTGTTGTAAAATGGTTTGGGTGTAATCGGCTAATTTTTTGGATATATTGGGATCGTTTGCTTCAAATTTACGTTGGAAATTTTGCACCGTTAATCGCATGGGCGTCAAAGGGTTTTTTATCTCATGTGCTACTTGTTTGGCCATTTCACGCCAGG
>NZ_JBILKB010000051.1:0-15031 GCF_044376915.1 Flavobacterium sp. | reverse complement strand
TGAACTTCGATCTCATATTAAATTTATTTGAGTTAGTTATTCCGCAAACTTCTTAATTATTTCTTAAATAAACAAATATTAGCAAAGAATATTATAAAAATATTTGTGTTAAAGTTTTAGAATAAAAAAACAGTATCCGTAACAAACGCATCGTAAAGTTGAAAATACAGTAGTAAGATTGTTAGAAATACTTATTTTTGTCAAAAAAAAGAATGTTACGTAAAAGTTACAGTAATTTACTATTGGAATGCGGAACCGATGAAGCCGGTAGAGGATGCCTTGCCGGACCCGTTACGGCTGCCGCAATTCTTCTTCCCGCTGATTTTAATCACGAATTACTGAACGACTCCAAACAACTTAGCGAAAAAGTACGGCGCCAACTCCAACCGATTATTGAAGCAAATGCGCTTTCTTTTTCCGTTAAACATATATATAATATAGAAATTGACGAAATCAATATTTTAAATGCATCCATGAAAGCCATGCAGGAATCCGTTCTACAACTTAATCCGTTACCCAACTATATCATAGTAGACGGTAACAGACCCTTGAATGGAAAATTAGGCATGAAACAAAAAACTGGAAAAATCTTTTCGGCTGATGAAATTGAACTTTTGAAAGCTATTCCAAGCACTAGTATAATTAAAGGAGATAGTAAATTTTTAAGCATTGCTGCTGCCTCGATTTTAGCAAAAACCTATCGCGATGCTTATATGGATAAAATTCACGAAGAATTTCCGATGTACCATTGGAACAAAAACAAAGGCTATCCCACAAAAGAACACAGAAAAGCCATTCAACTATTTGGTCCTTGCAAATACCATCGCATGAGTTTTCGATTGCTACCCGAGCAACTTTCTTTTGACTTATAAATTTGGATTTATATTGTTGAAATGACAATCTCGGCTTCGAATAAATTTTGGAAATGCTTCAGAATTTTTGCTTTCACTTCGTTTTCATCCACCGTGCCATTCAATTCAACATGCATTGAAGTAACTGCCTTACCTTTTATACCACACGGAATAATATTGTCAAAGTAACCCAAATCGGCATTGACGTTCAAAGCAAACCCGTGCATGGTTACCCAACGAGAAGCACGAACACCCATAGCGCAAATTTTTCGGGCAAACGGAGTACCCACATCAAACCAAACACCAGTTTCGCCTTCACTTCTGGTAGCGTGTAATCCATATTCGGCTAAGGTTAAAATAATGGCTTCTTCTAAAAATCGTAAATATTGATGAATGTCGGTAAAAAAGTTTTCTAAATCTAAAATAGGATAACCCACAATTTGCCCCGGTCCGTGATAGGTAATATCACCTCCCCTATTGATTTTATAAAAAGTAGCCCCTTTAGCTGCCAATTGTTTTTCGGAAAGTAATAAATTAGATACATCTCCACTTTTACCTAACGTATACACATGCGGATGCGCTACATAGAGAAGAAAGTTGGGCGTTGGAAGTTGGGAGTTGGATTGTCTATTTTGAATTTTAATGTCCACAATTTCTTTAAACAACGTTTCTTGGTAATCCCAAGTCTCTTTGTAATCTTTTGCACCTAAATCTTGAAGTTGGACTTTTTTGTTCATGATAACAGAAATTGTGTTTTAAAAAGTGATGCAAAGATACGAATAGTTTTTTGATGATGGGTGTTGGGTGATGGGTGATGGAGGATGGGTGATGGAGGATGGGTGTTGGGTGATGGGTGATGGGTGATGAAGGATGAAGGATGGAGGATGAAACTCGTAACTCGTAACTCGATTCCCGAATTACGAATTACGAATTACGAAACTTTTGAACTTGAAACAAAATAAATTATCTTTGCACGTTAAAATACGATACTATGCAACTTTCGGAACAAGAAATCATCAGAAGAGACAAACTAAACGCTTTACGCGAATTAGGAATTAACCCTTATCCAGCGGATTTATTTCCGGTGAATCACACGTCAAAGCAAGTGAAGGCAACTTTTGAAGAAAGCAAGAAGGTTATATTAGCCGGACGTTTGATGAGTGTTCGAGATCAAGGAAAAGCTTCGTTTGCCGAATTACAAGACAGTGAAGGAAGAATCCAATTGTATTTTAATCGCGATATGCTTTGCCAAGGCGAAGACAAAACGCTTTACAATCAGGTTTTTAAAAAACTAACCGATTTAGGTGATTTTATTGGAGTTGAAGGTGAATTATTCATGACGAAAGTTGGCGCCATGTGCGTTCGCGTGGATGCTTTTAAAATATTGAGCAAAACATTGAAACCGCTTCCGTTGCCAAAAACAGACGAAGAAGGAAATGTATTTGACGCCTTTACCGATCCCGAATTGCGTTACCGCATGCGTTATGTCGATTTAGTGGTAAATCCGCAAGTGAAAGACGTTTTTATGAAACGAACAAAATTGTTCAACGCTATGCGTACGTTTTTCAATGACGCCGGTTATATGGAAGTAGAAACTCCAGTTTTACAATCCATTCCGGGAGGAGCTGCTGCGCGTCCGTTCATAACACATCACAACAGTTTAGACATTCCATTATACATGCGAATTGCTAACGAATTGTATTTGAAAAGATTAATCGTTGGTGGATTTGATGGGGTTTATGAATTTTCGAAAAACTTCCGTAACGAAGGAATGGACAGAACCCACAACCCAGAATTTACCGCGATGGAAATTTATGTAGCTTACAAAGACTACAACTGGATGATGAAAATGACCGAAAATTTACTAGAATATTGCGCTTTACAAGTAAACGGAACAACCGAAGCTACTTTTGGCGAACATAAAGTAAATTTCAAAGCACCTTATGCAAGAGTTACGATGACCGATGCCATCAAACAATTTACAGGTTTTGACATTACAGGAAAATCGGAAGACGAATTGCGTGAAGCTGCTAAATCAATGGGAATCGAAGTAAATGACACGATGGGTAAAGGAAAGTTAATTGATGAAATTTTTGGTGAAAAATGCGAAGGCAATTTCATTCAACCTACTTTCATTACTGACTATCCAAAAGAAATGTCGCCTTTATGTAAATCACACCGAGATAATCCTGAATTAACAGAGCGTTTTGAGTTGATGGTTTGTGGAAAAGAAATTGCAAATGCGTATTCAGAATTGAACGATCCTATTGATCAACGCGAACGTTTTGAAGCGCAAATGGCTCTGGCCGAAAAAGGTGATGATGAAGCCAATGGAATTATTGATGAAGATTTCTTACGCGCTTTAGAATATGGCATGCCTCCAACTTCGGGTTTAGGAATTGGAATGGACCGATTAATCATGTTCTTAACAAATAATCCATCAATTCAAGAAGTATTGTTTTTCCCTCAAATGCGACCAGAGAAAAAAGGTCCTGAATTAACGGAAGATGAAAAACACATCATTGAAATTTTAAAAGCTAACGAAGGTATTTCAATTGGCGACTTAAAAATAAAAGCTGATTTAAGCGGAAAAAAATGGGATGCTGCCAGCAAAGGTATTAGCAAACACGGCTTGATGAAGATTACAGTCGATGGCGAAAATAAAATTGCAGAATATTTAGGAAAATAAAAAAAGGGACTCAATTGAGTCCCTTTTTTTATAACATTTTTTTTAAACCTTTTTAATAGGACGATGTCTTACTGAAAATCATAAAATTATGTCCCGATGAAAAAAGTATTCTTAATCTTAACATTAGTCCTTTCCCTACTAACCTTCGCTCAAGAGAAAAAAGGAGCTGTTGAAAAAATGAGCCCAGATCAACAAGCAACACTCCTTATAAAAAAATTGACCTTATCACTTGACTTAAACCAAAAGCAACAAGAAGAAATTAAAGCACTCCTTTTAGAAAGGGCACAAAGAAAAGCTACGCATCAATTGGCAGAAAAAACCAAAAAAGAGAAAGGTGAAAAACCGACAGCAACTGAAAAATTTGAAAAAAAATTACAACAACTTGATGCTCAAATTGAATTCAGATCAAAAATGAAGAAAATCTTGAGCGAAGAGCAATTCAAAAAGTGGGAAGCAAAACAGCACCAACGGAAAGGTAAAATGCGTCACAAAAAGCACCAATACCAAGCAAAACAATAGTTTTTTATCTTTTTTTTGGATATCCAAAAAAAACTAGTAGATTTGAATATCAAAATTTTAATAAATTAAGTATGAAAAAGATATTCTTTGGAATGGTATTGTTTTTTGCATGTATCACTAGTGCTTCGGCTCAAGATACAAAACTAAAAGATCCGAATGTATTGGCAAAAAATGAGTTAAATTCCCTTATGAAAGTAATTGAAATAGATAACAATTTAGCGATTACGATAAATAGTCTGTTACTATACAAACATGAAACAGTACTTAAATCTCCTGAAAGAAAAGAAGAAATTGCAATAACTATCGATGATAAATTAAAAGGAATCTTTCTTCCGGAACAATATGCTAAAATTAAAAAAAATAAGGTCTTGTATAACGATTTATTGTATTAAAAAATGTCCCGTTTGGGACATTTTTTTATAACTCTTTTGCTGTTTCTGCAATTGCTTTAATTGTAAAATCTAAATCTTCATACGTTAAAGCATCAGTGATGAACCAAGTTTCATAAGCCGAAGGGGCAATATATACGCCTCGCTTTAGTAAACCGTGAAAAAACTTCTTAAATGTATCATTATCTCCGTTTTTAGCCGTTGCAAAATCATAGACAGGATTGGCATCAAAATGAACTGAAATCATTGATCCTACCCTATTTATTGTATGAATAACATTTGCTTCCGATAAAACTTTTTTAATTCCGTTTTCTAAATAGGCAGTTTTTTCAGCTAATCGATTAAAAATTTCATCATCTGCATTTAATGCTTTAAGCATTTCTAATCCGGCTGCCATAGCCAATGGATTTCCAGATAACGTTCCTGCCTGATATACTGGACCAAGTGGCGCTAAATGATTCATAATTGCTGAACGTGCAGCAAATGCCCCTACTGGCAAACCTCCACCAATTACTTTTCCAAAGCAAACGATATCTGCAGTTACACCATACAACTCTTGGGCACCACCTTTTGCAAGGCGAAATCCAGTCATTACCTCATCAAAAATAAGCAAGGTTCCGTTTTCAGAACAAAGCGCTCGCAAACCTTCTAAAAACCCTTCTACAGGCGGAATACATCCCATGTTACCGGCCACAGGTTCAATTATTAGGGCAGCAATCTCATTTTTATTGGCTTCAAATAGTGCTTTTACATTCTCAAGATCATTATAAGCTGCTAATAAGGTGTCTTTTGCGGTTCCTTCTGTCACACCAGGACTATTGGGTACACCAAACGTACTCAATCCACTTCCTGCTGCTATTAAAAAAGAATCGGAGTGCCCATGATAGCAACCCGAAAATTTAATTATTTTATCGCGATGGGTGTAACCACGTGCCAATCGAATAGCACTCATACAAGCTTCTGTACCCGAATTTACAAAACGTATTTTATCAATATTGGGTACCATTGAAACAGCTAACTTGGCAATTTGGGTTTCCAATTCGGTGGGCATTCCAAAAGAAGTGCCTTTTTTTGCTTTTTCAATTACAGCCTGAACCACAGGTTCATAGGCATGGCCTAAAATCATAGGCCCCCAAGAGTTAATATAATCAATGAGTTGATTCCCATCTTCGTCATATAAATAGGCTCCTTTGGCTTCTTTTACAAAAATAGGTGTCCCTCCCACTCCTTTAAAGGCTCTTACTGGTGAATTAACGCCACCGGGAATCACTTTATTGGCCTCGACAAACAACTCACTACTTCTTTTGTATTCCATTATTTTATTTTTATTTTTTGTCCGATTGAAATTGTTGCACTGGATAAATTATTCATCTTTTGCAATTCTTCGACAGATTGATTGAATTTTTTTGACAACGAATACAAAGTATCCCCTTGTTGTATGGTATAATAGCCCTCAGAAATTTCTACCAACGGATCTTTTTTAACCGGAATATAATTGCGTTGCAAAACTTCATTATCAAACTTATACAATTCAAAACGCTCAATTAATCCAATCAATTTGTCAGGATATTTTACATCTGTAGCATAGCCTGCAGCCTTTAATCCCTTGGCCCATGACTGATAATCCCCTTTGTCTAGTCTAAAAAGGGACGCATATCGGGGTCGTGAGGTTAAAAACAAAGAATGGTCTTTATATGATTCTTGAGGTTGTTCGTATTTTCGAAAGCATTCTTGTTCGGCATCATCGTCGTGCTTAACACTTTCTCCCGTCCATCCTTTATGGCATTTGATTCCAAAATGATTGTTTGCCGAAAGAGCTAACTTCCCCTTTCCTGCTCCCGATTCTAGAATTCCCTGCGCCAAAGTAATACTCGCTGGAACCCCATGAGATTTCATATTTTGTTTGGCAATTTCATTGAAGTTAGCAATATATAACTTGATTTCTTCCTCGTAAGTTCTTACGTTTGAAGTAGCTACCAAATCAATTTCAGCGCCATTTTTTTTGGTTGGGGTCGAATTATTTGGCGTTTGAGAAACAACGGCTTTGTTCGCTGAAGTTTCTTTTTTCTTGATCGAAGTTGCCTTAGAAGTTGATGTTGTTCTCACTACCGATTTTGTACTTGTACAACTCAGCACTAATAAAGTAACAAAAAGTAATCCAATTTTTTTAACCATTATAGTGTAATATTTCTTTATTTTTTGCTTGTAATCTTTGATTGATCCCTGTAATTCCTTGCAATCCTCCTGTATGGATGGCCAGTATTTTTGAATGGGGTGGAAAATAATTTTGCTCGATTAAATCCAAGATACCAAACATCATTTTTCCTGTATAGATTGGATCTAAAGGCACTTGGTATTTATCATAAAACGCATTCATAAAGCAAATTAATTCATCAGTAACCTTTCCGTATCCACCAAAATGATAGGATTCGATAACACTCCAATTCTTTTGTTGTGCAAAATTACAAATTACCTCAGATAAAAAACTACCTTTTAGAGAAGAAAATCCAATAATTTGTTGGTTTTCGTTTGAAGAATTTATAATCCCCGATAGGGTGCCTGCCGTTCCTACAGCACAACAAATGTGCGAAAATTCAATTTTGTCTTCAGCAGTAAGTATTTCTTCACAGCCTTTTATAGCCCATTCATTGGTTCCTCCTTCTGGAATGAGATAAAACGAACCAAATATTTCTTGTAATTTTAATAAGAACTCGGTAGATGTTTTATCACGATAGTTTGTTCGATCTGTAAACTGAAATTGCATTCCGTGCTCTTGAGCAAATTGTAATGAAGAATTTTCTCCAATTTTATCGCGTAATTCTTCCCCTCGAATAATTCCAATAGTTTCAAAACCAAATTCCTTTCCGGCACCTGCAACCGCAACAATATGATTTGAAAAAGCCCCGCCAAAAGTGAGTAATTTTTTATATCCTAATCGTTTTGCTTCTGCTAAATTATATTTTAATTTTCGGAATTTATTCCCAGAAATTACAGGATGCAACAAATCGTCTCTTTTGATAAAAAGTTCAATTCCATTAGGAAAATGAATCGGTATATTTTGGTTACTTGATTTCATACATAAAAATAATTGTTTCGTCATGTAAATATTTAAAAACTAATACAATCATTTGCTGCAAAGTTCCTAAATTTGTAGCTATGAACAATAAAATAGATCCAAATAATTTAAAAGAAGGAGAAGATTTCTATTACACTCCCGAAGGCTATAAATGCTTTACGGCACAATACCATTTGAAACGAGGGCATTGTTGTAAAAGCGGTTGTCGCCATTGTCCATATGGATTTGATAAAAAAACGGGAACAACCAAGAAATAAGATAAATAGATTAAAGATATTCAGTCCTAGAATCTGAACATCTAAAATCCGAAAATCTAAAATCAAGAATAATGACATTTCAAGAACAAATTACAGAGGGAATACCGTCGGTTTTACCGCAACCAAAACCTTATGAAACCGAAATAAATCATGCGCCAATTCGAAAAAAAATTCTTTCGGATGAAGAGAAAAAATTAGCACTAAAAAATGCCTTACGTTATTTTGATGCAAAACATCATGCAGAATTGCTGCCTGAATTTAGAGAAGAATTAGAAACCTATGGCCGCATTTATATGTATCGTTTTCGTCCCGATTACGAAATGAAAGCGCGACCCATATCGGAATACCCAGGAAAATCAGAGCAAGCAAAAGCAATCATGTTGATGATTCAGAACAATTTGGATTATGCTGTAGCACAACACCCGCATGAATTAATTACCTATGGTGGAAACGGAGCAGTATTTCAAAATTGGGCGCAATACCGTTTAACCATGAGCTATTTGGCCGAAATGACCGACGAACAAACCTTGGCCATGTATTCTGGGCATCCCATGGGATTATTCCCATCTCACAAGGAAGCGCCGCGTGTAGTTGTAACCAACGGAATGGTAATTCCGAACTATTCCAAGCCCGATGATTGGGAAAAAATGAATGCATTAGGTGTTTCACAATACGGTCAAATGACCGCTGGAAGTTATATGTACATTGGTCCGCAAGGTATTGTTCATGGAACTACAATTACCGTTTTAAACGGATTCCGAAAAATAAAAAAATCCCCAAAAGGCGGTTTATTTGTAACTTCGGGTTTAGGCGGCATGAGTGGTGCCCAACCAAAAGCTGGAACTATTGCTGGTTGCGTCACGGTATGTGCCGAAGTCAACCCAAAAATTACAAAAATTAGACACGAACAAGGTTGGATCCACGAAATTGTTGAGGATCTTGCATTACTGGTCACTCGTGTACGAAAAGCTTTGGAAAACAAAGAAGTAGTTTCTATCGCCTATTTGGGAAATATCGTGGAAGTATGGGAGCGATTTGATCAAGAAAATATCCATATCGATTTGGGATCGGATCAAACCTCCTTACACAATCCTTGGGCGGGAGGCTATTATCCAATTGGATATAGCTTTGAGCAATCGAATGAACTGATGGCAACAGCTCCAGAAAAATTCAAAGAAGAAGTTCAAAAAACCTTACGTCGACATGCAGCTGCCATCAACAAACATACTGTAAAAGGTACCTATTTCTTTGATTATGGAAATGCCTTTTTATTAGAAGCTTCGCGAGCAGGTGCTGATGTAATGGCTACCAATCATATCGACTTTAAATATCCAAGTTATGTTCAAGACATTATGGGACCGATGTGTTTTGATTATGGTTTTGGCCCATTTCGATGGGTTTGTGCTTCGGGAAAACCAGAAGATTTAGCAAAAACAGATGCTATTGCGTGTGCCGTATTAGAAGAAATGATGCTGAACTCTCCTATCGACATTCAACAACAAATGGCCGATAACATCCAATGGATCAAAGGAGCGCAAGAAAATAAATTAGTGGTAGGTTCACAGGCCCGCATTTTATATGCTGATGCCGAGGGCCGAGTTAAAATTGCGGAAGCATTTAATCAAGCTATTGCTCGTGGTAAAATTGGATACATAATTTTAGGCCGTGATCATCACGACGTTTCCGGAACAGATTCACCGTACAGAGAAACTTCAAATATTTATGATGGATCGCGTTTTACTGCGGATATGGCCATTCAAAATGTCATTGGAGACAGTTTTAGAGGCGCCACATGGGTTTCCATTCATAATGGCGGAGGCGTTGGCTGGGGTGAGGTAATTAATGGTGGATTTGGCATGGTTCTTGACGGAACTAAAGAAGCGTCAAAACGCTTGGAATCGATGTTGTTTTGGGATGTAAATAATGGCATTTCAAGAAGAAGTTGGGCCCGCAACGAAGGGGCTATTTTTGCAATAAAACGAGCTATGGAAGCCCAACCTTTATTAAAAGTAACACTTCCAAATGCAGTTAGCGACGACTTATTAAATTAGTAATTGATAAAATTAACCCTAAAAATTAATTCGTATGAAAACCCTTAAACTCTTGGCATTGTTTTTTGTTATTACCCTTACATCTTGCAGTTCTGTTCATGTAAATGCCGATTATGATTCAAAATCTTCATTTTCAAATTACAAGACCTACGCCTATTTGAAAAGTGGTATTGATAAAGCAGAAATTTCAGATTTAGACAAAAAAAGAATTTTAAATGCAATTGATGAAGTATTGCCTGCTAAAGGAATTACCAAATCTGAAAATCCCGACCTTTTGATTAGTATATTTACGAAAGAAAAAGAAAGAGTGGATGTGTCCCAAAATTTTGGATGGGGATGGGGATGGAATCCTTATTGGGGCGTAGGCTTTTCGAATGTTACTACAACCCCTGTTGGCACCCTTTTTATTGACATTATAGATGCTAAAACTAAGGAACTAATTTGGCAAGGAGAAGGAAGTGGTTACCTCACAAAAAATACCGAAAAAAAAGAGGCTCGAATCAAAGAATTTGTATCGAAAATACTAGAGCAATACCCCCCCAAGAAAAATAATTAATTTGTAAAACTAAACAAAGCTATTTCTATTAAAATAGCTTTTCATTTAGAAAAAATTTTGAATCAATAAATTATCAATATTACTCTAAAAAATTCGTAATTTTACATCAAACATCACGAATACTATTATGGAAACGCATTTTGAAAGCAATCCGCTTATCGAACGATTACCCAATCATTTAAAACAATTCATCAAACCACAAGTTTATGAAGATTATACGCCAATAAATCAAGCGGTATGGCGCTATGTGATGCGCAAGAATGTAGATTACCTTTCAAAAGTAGCACACAATTCCTACTTAGAAGGTCTAGAAAAAACCGGCTTAGAAATTGACAACATTCCGAATATGTATGGAATGAATCGCATATTGAAAGCGATTGGTTGGGCGGCAGTAGCAGTTGATGGTTTTATACCCCCTAATGCATTTATGGAATTCCAAGCTTATAATGTATTAGTAATTGCATGCGACATACGCCAACTAGAACATATAGAATACACTCCTGCTCCCGATATTATTCATGAGGGTGCTGGCCATGCTCCCATAATTGCTAATCCTGAATACGCAGAATATTTAAGACGTTTTGGAGAAATTGGTTGTAAGGCCATATCCTCAGCTAGGGATTACGAATTGTATGAAGCGATTCGATTGTTATCTATTTTAAAAGAAGCAGAAGGAACTCCAGAAGCCGACATTAAAAAAGCAGAAGAGCAAGTTGATTACTTACAAAATAACATGGGAGAATTATCTGAGATGTCTCGCATTAGAAACTTACATTGGTGGACTGTAGAATATGGTTTAATTGGGACTATTGACAATCCAAAAATTTATGGTGCAGGTCTTCTTTCCTCCATTGGAGAAAGCGCTTGGTGCATGACCGATAATGTAAAGAAAATACCTTACGATATTTCGGCTGCAGATACTAGTTTTGACATAACAAAACCTCAACCTCAATTATATGTTACACCCGATTTTGCCCATTTAAGTCAGGTATTAGAAGAATTTGCAAGCAAAATGGCGTTGCGAACAGGTGGTCTATCAGGAATAAAAAAATTAATTCAATCAAAATCACTTGGGACCATCGAATTAAGTACAGGATTGCAAATTTCAGGTACTTTTTCAAACGTAATCGAAGAAGATGGAAAACCGGTTTACATTCAAACAACCGGAAAAACAGCACTCTCCTATCGTGAAAAAGAATTGGTTGGACACGGAACGGAATACCATGCAGAAGGATATGGATCCCCCATTGGAAAACTCAAAGGCATTAATTTAGCCATTGAAGAAATGAGTCCAAGAGACTTAAATGCCTATGCCATTTATGAAGGTGAAAAAGTCACCTTAGAATTTGAAGGAAATATTACGGTAAGTGGAGAAATAATCACCGGTTCTCGAAATTTACAAGGCGAAATATTAATCATAAAATTTAAAAACTGTACGGTTACACATAACGATACTATATTATTCCAACCCGAATGGGGCATTTACGATATGGCTGTGGGTAAAAAAGTGATTGCTGCTTTTTCTGGCCCTGCCGATGCAGCTAGTTTTGATTTGATCAATCATGTTCCCGCATCACAAACGATTAAACAAAAAAAGTCGCTTGAAAGAGCCGAATTAGAAAAATTGTACGCCACTGTTCGAAACCTACGCGAAAAAAACATATCGGATACCACTTTAGCATCCGTATTTGAATCCGTGGTAGCAAATCATCCGAATGATTGGTTACTGTCTGTTGAAATAGTAGAATTGGCCCACAAAATAAATGACAAGACTTTAGAAAACAAAGTAATTGATCATTTAGAAAACATAAAGATTAAACGTCCCGAAATCGCTCATTTAATTACCAATGGATTGGAATTACTAGTTGAAAATTCCCCTGCGACACTTTAGTAACTTTTGTTACTGAACGCAATAAAAAACGAATCTATCTTTGTAAAAAAAAACGTATGGGATTATTAGATTTTTTAGGAATAGGAAACAAAGCAAACGACGTCCAAGACTATGTTCAAAAGGGAGCAATTATTTTAGATGTAAGAACACCCGATGAATTTAATGAAGGACACATTAAAGGTTCAAAAAATATTGCCTTACAAATAATAAATGGCAATATTGAAACCATCAAAAAATGGAACAAACCAATTATCGCTTGTTGTCGCTCAGGAATGCGAAGTGCACAAGCTACTTCCATCTTAAAGCAACACGGTATTGACTGCATAAATGGCGGTGGCTGGTCAAGTTTAGAAAATAAATTATAAAGAAAATCCCGAATAAATTCGGGATTTTCTTTATTTAAATGGATGGCGTTGTTGCCATTGTGATTTAGGTTCGAGTTGTTTGAAAATTATTTCCATGAACCGATTGATCCATGGATGGGTGTGATAAATAAAACCCGACATTTGAACGGGTATCGCACCAACCGAACTTTTGATCTCTAGTGCTGTTCGACCAAAAATAATGCGATTGAATCCATTTTCTATGCCATATTTAGTCATATTGTACAACATGTTTAAATACAGCATATTTTCTTTTTGTATGGTCTCATCATATCCTAAAAAATAAGTTTCAAGCGTTTCCTCATTCAACAACAAGGTATGGAAACCGACTAACTTATCAGCGCTATAATATCCAAAAATCTGAAAACGATTACCGCATTGTCCTTTTAAGGTTGAAAAATGATCCTTTGACAAGAAAAACGTATTAAAGGGCGCATTTTTTGCCACATAATAATATAATGAGTAAAGGGCATCTTCTTGCACTAATACATCTTCGTAGCTGAGGTTTTTTACTTGAATCCCTTCAAATTTCTTTCGTGCACGTTTGAATTGATCTCGATATTTTTTTGACAAAGCAGCGGTATAATTTTCTTCAGTAGTCCAATTTTCATTTCGATACAAAATCATGTTGGGCTGGGCAGTAAATTCATACATTCTACTAAAATCATACGCTCTTAATTTGACAGCACAATTTTGATAAAAATCCTTAAAAGAAACCAAGTGAATGGCAACTCCTTTTTTCTTGAAATATGAAATGATCTCATCGGCACTTTGTAATAATATTTCACTCATACACTTAAAATCAATTTCTTTAGAAAACACATAACCGTTTTGACCAGTTATCATATTGTTTCCCAAAAATAGGGTGTGTGAAGCAAAATTTTTGAAGATATAATTGCGAATCATTGTTTTGATGCACTTATCACGTTCTCCGAAGGATTCCAAGACATTTAAATCAAGATATTGTGCCAAAGCAACACCTATTAATTCAGACTTTTCAAAAATACCAATATAAAAACACTGCATATTTGTAGGTGCAGATCGTTCCAAAACCGACAAATAAGGCGTTTGCAAAAAAACATTTTGTTGTGCCACTTGATCCCATTGCTCAGGCAAGGCAGCAGTAGAATTGAATATTTTAAAAGTAATGTTTTCCAAAGTAAAAAAATAAATCGAAACAAATGTAGTGGGATTGACTTGTAAATAAATGTTAATTTATTTAAAAACAGTCATTGCCGGAACTGCTTTATGTGTAAAATCCCATAAAGCTTGATTTTCCCAGGAAGAACCATTTGAGGCCTGAGTTCCTCTAAAAGCAATCCATTCAGCACCCCAATAACAAAAACCAATACCATTTGGTGTTTGCTGTATCGTTGACTTAATTTGATGAAGAAAGTTTTTTTGACCGTCTAAAGTTGCTGGATAATTAGGATGCAATTGATTTAATTGACCGAGCACATTATTAGTCCAGTCGTTCCAACCCAAAGTAAATGGATAGGAGGTTTCTGCAATCAGTACTTTTTTGGAATACGTTTGCCCCAAAGAAGTTAGCGTTTGTTGTAAAACGCTCAAATCTGTGCCGTGCCACACAGGATAATACGACAAACCAATATAATCATAATCAATAGCCGCTGTTTTGGAAAAAAACCAAGAGGCACCTTGAATTCCTGCATAATGCAACATGATTTTTGTCGACGGACTTTGGGTTCGAATTACATTACTAGCACTTGTCAATAGCAATAGAAATTGAGCCTCGTTATTCGTAAGATTCCCTTCAGGATAAACAAAACCATTGTTGATTTCATTTCCTATTTGAAAAATGTCGGGACGAATTTGAGTTACTATTTGAGTTGTATACTGCTCAAATTGAATTTTTAATTGATTAAAAGAGAGATTTTGCCAAGCTGACGGTTTTACTTGCTGACCGGGATCGGCCCAAGTGTCAGAATAGTGGACCGTTATCCATACTTTCATCCCTAAACGCTTTACACGTTGCGCTAAGAGTTTGACTTCATTAAATCCGGAATGATGGTCTGAAGGTGAATGCCATAACCGAAGTCGAATGGTATTACATCCAGATTCCTTGAGTGTTCGCAAGGCATCTTCTGCAACCATTTGGCTATTATAAAAAACGCCACCTTCCGATTCAATTAAAGGCAAATAAGACATGTCAGCCGCTTTAATAAATGGCATTGCATTAGGGGTTTCTTCTTCTTTTGAACAAGAAACCATAGCCAACAATAACACTATCAATACGAATTTCAATCTGCTTCTCATTTCGTAAAGATACTAAAAAAACTAATTTTCGCCAGCCACTAATTTGGTAGCACTGCGGTATAAAAATTCATTATAAATGTGTCTTCTGGCAA
>NZ_JBILKB010000149.1:0-4847 GCF_044376915.1 Flavobacterium sp. | reverse complement strand
TTTCTTGGTCAGTGGGTTTTGGCATGGAGCCAACTGGACATTTATGATTTGGGGATTACTAAATGCGATTTACTTCTTGCCTTTGTTAGTACAAAATAAGAACCGTTCCAACATGGGCGAAATCGAAATGAATTGGAATATAAATAGCGTAAAAACCTTTTTCCATATTTTAGTCACATTTGTATTAACTTCAGTTGCTTGGATTTTCTTTAGAGCCAAATCCATTTCAGAAGCAACGGGGTATATTCAAAAAATGCTGACAGATTGTCAATTTGATTCGCAGTATTTGAGCAACCAACGATACAACAATGAGCTACTGCTTTTAGTACTGGTTTTTGTCATAGTCGAATGGTGCAATCGCTCAAAAGTAGAACCTTTATCGGGGAAAGCAAGTTGGATTAAAGTAGCTTTAGCCCTTATAGCGTTGATGGCGTTTGGAGTGTATTCCAATTATAAAGAATTTATTTATTTCCAATTCTAATGAAACCATTTTTTGTCTTTATCGGAAAAATTTTGCTGGTGCTTTTGCTTTCCGCTTTTGCATTGGATTTTATTTACACCACTGTTTTTGGCCAATCTGAAACGCGAAATAAGGTTGAAAATGTCATTCATTTGAAACCACAAAACTATGATGTAATTATTTTAGGAACATCAAGAGCCAATAATCATTTTGTATCGGAATTGTTTGAAAAAGAAGGCCTAAAAACCTTTAATTATGGAATGAGCGGATCGCATTTGTTTGAAACATCATTACTATTGAAATTAATGGTAGAACGCGGATGGAAAATTAAAAACGTCATTGTGGAAACCGATTTAAATCTGTCTAACGAAAAACGCGATGATGGTACTTTTGGACGTTTTATGCCGTTCCTGCACCAATCTAAAACCATCACAACTCATTTTAAAAACGAAGCTGATTTTATGGAATTGTACTATGTGCCCTTTTATCGTTACCTCAAATTTGATGAGAAAATCGGATTTAGAGCTTGGTATAAAACGTTAATCAACGAACCGACGAATTTGATGCAGCACCAAGGCTATTATCCTTTGGGGCATAATCCAAAGGCCAATATGAAAAATAATATTGAAAAATTAAAGCCTTTGCGTAATCGGTATTTCGAAGAAATTAAACAAATTTGTAAAGCTAATTCTATTCATTTGATCGCGGTAACAACACCTATGTGTACCAATGTAAAAGGAATGGAATATTTTAAAAAAGTCAAAGCGTTGTATCCCGAAATAAAAGAATATGAACATTTGATCGAGGGAGATCAATACTTTTCTTCTTGTGGGCATTTAAATGATAAAGGAGCAAGGTTGTTCACCACTAAAATTATTACTGATTTATTTAAAAAATCAAAAAAATCCCATAAATATTAAAACAGGTCTTTTTTGTGTTTTAATGTAAATGAATTGTTATTGCTTTAAGAATAATTAAGAAATGAAATGAAAAAACCTCCCAATTTTCATGAGAGGTTTTGTACACATAACAAGTGAAATGTCTAACAGCCTGCATGAAGAGTTAAATGAAATTGCATCATTTTTTACACAAAAAAACCTCTAAATTTCTTTAGAGGTCTTTTGGTTCTAGTCAGTACACATAACAAGTGAAATGTCTAACAGCCTTCATGAAGAATTAAAAGAAATTGCATCATTATTTATACAAAAAAACCTCTAAAGAAATTTAGAGGTCTTTTGGTTCTAGTCAGTACACCTAACAAGTGAAATGTCTAACCGTTTTTATAAAGAATTAGAAATTATTGAAAGTACATTGTGTAAAATTTCAATTGATTAATCATTAGATTTAATAGGAACAAACAAATTTTTATAAACCAATGGATTATTAGGATTACTCGTTTTAATAATTTCATTCGCAGCACTATCATAATAATCCTTTAATATTTGTGGCTTTACTACTCTGCAGTTATACATCCAATAGAAAAGCCATCCAATTAATTCTCTATTGATACCACATTGGAATTCCATTTGAATAATATTGCCTTTTTTTTTGAATTTTTGAGTTTTATGCCAAAAATGTTGTTTGATAAAATTGCCTGTGATTTCTGTAAATTCAATAACAATAGAATACACTTCCTCATTGATGTTTTTAGTAACTCCAAATCTTTTTTCTAATTCAAAATAAAATCCTTCTTCGATTTTAGCCACATTTAAACCTTGAATATTTTCAGTTATAGTTATGTTTTTTATTTGTGTGATGTCAAATATTTGATATTTATTTTGCTTTTCATTGTACCCGCCTAAATAAATCGAACCTCGATGTTTTATAACCTGTAAGGGTAAAAATTCTATATTTTTTTGATTAAAATTAAAATTGTCACCGGTAACATCGTTTTTTAATTTGGCTATGCCAATTTTTTTTGATTTGGAGAGGGCTTGTTTTATAATACTTAAATTATTTTGTAAATCTTTATTTTCTATTAATTCAAAAAAATTAGTTGTTTTTTGAAAAATTATATTTGACACCGATTCGTGAATTTTTTCTTCTTTGGTTTTAACTATTTCAAAATAAATTACTCGGAAGCTGTCCCTATAATTAATTAACCTTTCGTCGTCTTTGAGCAAGAGATAAACATTCTTTACATCTCTTTGAATTTGCCGAATACTAATATCGACTTTCATCTTTTGAAAAATAGTATACAAGCCCTGATAACAATGTTCTTTTTTCTTCAAATGGGTGTAAATTTGTTCTAATCTTTGCAGTTGATTCATGTTAAATATCAATTAAAAAAAGACAATAATTGGCAATTTAATAAATTTTTGTTATTTAAAATAGTATGTTCTATATATTTGTTGTAATTTACAATAATTATAACCATGAAAAAAATTAGTGTTTTCTTATTATTTTTTTGTTTCGCAATAAGCTTTGCACAAGTACCATCATATGTTCCTTCAAATGGCCTAGTAGGTTATTGGCCATTTTCTGGCAATGCAAATGATATTTCAGGAAATGGAAATAACGGAACGGTTAATGTCGCTACTCTAACAACTGATAGAAATGGTAATGTAAATAGTGCGTATAGTTTTTTAAATGGCAGTCAATTTATAACTTTACCATCACCCCCAGTAAATACATTTACAAACACAATGAGTTATTCATTATGGTATAAAGAAATACCTAACACAAATTATGTAAATATTTTTAATACGACTAATAATAAAGCATTAGTTTTAAATCCAAATGCTACTGGAATTCGCGCTAATGATGGCAATTCATTTGGGCTGGATGCAAATTCTTCAGCATTAAATGTTAATGGATGGAAACACATATGTGTTGTTTATGTAGGGCAAGTAATTAGCATCTATATAAACGGAGTGTTAGCTAATTCGGGAACAACCGGGTTTCCTAATACAATTTTATACAACAGTACGCAGAGTATTGTAGGAGCCACATATCTAATGGGTGGTCAATACCCTTTTAGTGGATTAATCGACGATATCGGGATATGGAATCGTGCATTAAATGGGCAAGAAATTGCTAATTTATACAATTCTTGTTTAACACCAGCTCCAACCGGCAATGTAAGTCAACTCTTTTGTGCAACACCAACACCAACGGTTGCGAGTTTAATTGCAACTGGAACAGCTATTCAATGGTATGCAGCGGCTACGGGAGGCTCGCCTTTAGCGAGTTCTACGGCTTTAGTAGACGGCACAACATATTACGCCTCGCAAACAGTAAATGGCTGTGAAAGTAGCATACGATTGGCAGTAACTATTGAAATGTTTAATCCTACAATTAGCACAACAAATAGTACAATTTGTTCAGGAAATAATGTATCATTAACAGCTAATTCAGGCATTACAACTTCGAGTAGATTTAATGTTGGTTCAATTGGGCCATCAGGAGGTTATGTCTTCTATGATCAAGGAAGTGTTATTAATGGTTGGAGATATTTAGAAGCAGCTCCTGTTGACAATGGATCAAATAATGGAATTGGTTGTTATTGTACAGCAATTCCAAACACTTCAACTTCAATTGGCGCAGGCTTATCTAACACTTCAAGTTGGATAAACAGCGGGTGCAATACAAATGGATCTTGGGTAAATACTTCTACAATTTATCAAGCAAATGGCAATTCTGGTTGGTTTATCCCCTCAAAGGATGAAGTAAATTTAATGTATACAAATCTTAAATTGAATAATTTGGGTAATTTCCTAAATGTTCAATATTGGTCTTCATCTCCAGCTCCATATGGCAGTTGTGGTGTAAATGGAGGAGCTTGGGTTCAAAATTTTCAAACTGGAAATTTTGTTTCTGAATATAGAAGCGGATTTGGTGGTGCTGGAAATTTAAGATTGGTTCGACGATTTGTAACAGGTATGCCTTTTACAACCTATTTATGGTCGACTGGAGCAACAACCGCAACCATAAACCCTTCTCCAACGGCAACCACAACTTATTGGTGTGATGTAACGGTAAATGGGGTAACCTGTAGAAAAGAAGTTACAATAGCAGTAAATTCAATTCCAGCTGCCCCAACAGGAACTGCAACTCAAACTTTCTGTGCAACACCAGCGCCAACCATAACTAATTTAATGGCAACAGGTACAGGAATTCAGTGGTATGCAGCGGCTTCGGGAGGTTCTCCTTTAGCGAGTACAACGGTATTAGGAGATGGCACTACTTATTATGCTTCTCAAACGGTAAATGGTTGTGAAAGCAACACTCGCTTGGCTATAAACATTAGTTTGAACAATCCAACAGTAACAGTCTCAAATACAACAATATGTCCCGGGCAAACAACAACTTTAACTATATCTGATGGAAATAGTCAGCAGCCAATAAACAATAAAATTGCAGAATTTACAAATAATATTTCTAATAT
>NZ_JBILKB010000050.1:0-15191 GCF_044376915.1 Flavobacterium sp. | reverse complement strand
TTTGATCCAATTCAAGAACTTCGCTTGGGTGATTGATTCTTGACCAAGATAAGTCAGTAATATGGATCAATCCATCTACTCCACCTAAATCAATAAATACACCATAAGAAGTAATGTTTTTAACCACACCTTCTAATACTTGTCCTTTTTCTAATTGACCAATGATTTCTTTTTTCTGTACTTCAATATCTGCTTCAATAAGCGCTTTGTGAGATACTACTACGTTTTTGAATTCGTGGTTGATTTTTACCACTTTGAATTCCATAGTTTTGTTCACATATTGATCGTAATCACGGATAGGTTTCACATCAATTTGTGATCCTGGTAAGAATGCTTCAATTCCGAAAACATCTACAATCATACCTCCTTTAGTTCTACACTTCACGAAACCGTTAACGATTTCTCCTGTTTCGTTAGCAGAAATAACTCTATCCCATGCTTTGATTGTTCTAGCTTTTCTGTGAGATAATACTAATTGTCCTGTTTTGTCTTCACGAACATCAATTAATACTTCTACTTTGTCACCCACTTTTAAGTTTGGGTTGTAACGAAATTCGTTTAACGAAATTACACCTTCCGATTTAGCGTTGATATCAACGATGGCATCTCTTTCAGTAATTCTAACTACCACTCCTTCTACCACTTCTTCTTGATCTGTAGCGATGAATGTTTTAGTTACTAATTCTTCGAATTCCTGTAAGTTTTTTTCATCTACTGGATCAATTCCTTCTTGAAAATTGTGCCAATTAAAATTTGCTAAAAACTCTTCTTGTGTTTTGTTAATTTCAGACATGCTGATTAAAAATTTGTATGCTGTGCTTCTTGAGTTTCTTAATGGGATAGATAACGACAACAGTATTTTACATAAATGATTGATACCTAATGGAAACTCTACTCCGCCAAAAGGTGTGCAAAGATACTATTTTTTGTTTATTTACAAAATTTTATCTACTTCTTTTAGCCTTCATTGGTCTCAAAATTTTTCAAACTAACTAATTTTAAATACCTTTGTCAAAATTAACATACTAAGAAATGAAAAAAATAACCTTATTTGTTGCTACAGCTACCTTGTTGTTTTCGTGCAACAACTTAAAAGACAACGAGTTTTTAATTGCCGGAACGGCTGATGGTGTCAAAAATGGAAAAAAAGTATTTATTGAAACGCAGACTGAAACGGGTTTCATTGCTAAAGATACCGCAGTAGTTGAAAACGGAAAATTCGAATTAAAAGGAATTGCTGAAGCTGTAGATTTAGGTTTCATTCGAATCGAAGATGAAAATGTAAATTTACCTATAATTTTAGAAGAAGGAAAAATTTCTGTAGCCATTAAAACCGATACCATATTAAACTCAAAAATTGGTGGTACCGACAATAATGATAAATTTCAATCTTTTAATGACGCTTCAAAAGTAGTTGTGAATAAGAAAATGAAATTTGAAAAAGCTAATCTTGAGCGCATAACTGCTGCTAAAAAAGCTAACGACACAGCTACCGTAAATCAAATCATGAAAGAATACGGTAAGTTCCAAGATGACTTAAATAAAGTTTCAAAAGATTTCATTAAGAACAATCCAGATGCTTACTTATCGGTATTGTTATTGGAAAATTTCTTAATGAGACAGTATTTAACCGCTGAAGAAATCACTAGCTATTTTGCAAAAATTGACAAGAGCTTATTGAATACAAAAAGTGCCAAAAACATTAAAAAAGTGTTGGACGCAATTAAAAATGATCCTGCTGCTAAAGTAGAAGTTGGCGGTAAAGCCCCTGATTTTTCAGCAAAAAACCCGGAAGGAAAGCAAATTTCATTAAAAGAATCAATGGGTAAAGTTACCATCATTGATTTTTGGGCTTCGTGGTGTGGACCTTGTAGAGGGGAAAATCCAAATGTAGTAGCTTTATATAAAGAATTACACGCCAAAGGATTAAATATCATTGGGGTTTCTTTAGACAAAGATGCTGCTAAATGGAAAGAAGCAATTGCTAAAGACGGTCTGGTTTGGCCACAAATTTCAAATCTTAAATTTTGGGACGAACCAATTGCTAAACAATATAATGTAGAATCTATTCCTGCAACTTTTATTTTAGATGCAAAAGGAGTTATTGTTGCTAGAGACTTAAGAGGCGACGCTTTAAAAGCTAAAGTAACTGAACTTTTGAACGCAAAATAAAAACTTAATAAATCAAACTATATAAATCTCCTTAGGGAGATTTTTTTATGCTTTTCATTTACAGAACGTTAGCAAAAACCTCAGAAAATAGTCGGCAAAGCCTTTGTTTGTTCTAAAAACAATTTTATATTTGCAACCGCTTAGTCCACTAAGTAAGATGGCTTGGGGAGATACTCAAGCGGCCAACGAGGGCGGACTGTAAATCCGCTGATTACATCTTCGCAGGTTCGAATCCTGCTCTCCCCACTAAACCAGAAAAGCCTCAAATTTAATTTTGAGGCTTTTTTATTGAATAAACTTAAAATTTCTTGATTCAACAGTTTAGAATTTAAATACAAAAAAACTGCCCGAAGGCAGTTTTAACAAAAAATCAATCAAAAACTAAAACCGAGTAGTTTCTAATACAATAAACGAACTCGGATATTGTACACTTGCACTATCTTCAGCAGTTACAAAAATTCGTTTGGGTTTTGAAGCTGAAACACTTTCAAAGCTTACATGCAATTTAGAGGTTCCTACTATCTGACCTATATTCAATGGTGTTTGATTGGCATTTGATGACAACCAGACTACATAAAATTGTTTCGGGGGATCCAAGCGATCAGGCTCGGCTAAATAAGATAATTCCAATTTGATGTTGTAGTTATCATTCTTATCTTTTTTAACGTTTACATGACCTCTTGCAGCGGGCACAATATTTGAATTGTTAAATTCAATTTTTTTAGAACAAGAACTAATTGTTTGTGAAATGACAACCGTTAGCGTTAAAAAAAATAGACTTCTAAATAAGAAATATGCTGTTTTCATGATACGTTATTTATTCATTTCATGATCTGCACCACTTTTCAACAATTCATTGACTTTGTCTTTGAATGTAGAGGTAGCTTTCGATACTTTATCTTCTAAAAGATTTTCAAATTTTACAGCTTTCTTCTTTAAATATTGGCCCTCTTCATTCATTTCTTTTTTAAACTTACTTGCAGTGTTCTTAACATTTTTGCGATATTTTTTCTTGTTTTTGTACCCTTCTGTGGTGCAAATAACACCCCTAAAGTTCCTCCTACAAGTGCACCAGCGATTAAGCTACCAAGGATCAATCGTCCTCTATTGTTTACATTTTCCATACTATTGTTTTTTTAAAATTAAAATCTATAACCTACTGTGGCTTGGTACCATACATTTTTGTAGCGAGGCGTAGTCGAAGTACCATCTCCATTATTATTTTTTAAATCCCAACTACCTCTTATTCCTAAGACTAAATTTTCAACCGCAATATCACCTCCAATAATAAATGAAAAAGTGTTCTTTCTAATGTTATCATTTGTAAAATCTTCTTCCTGTGTTGAACTCAAAGAACCGCCTGTAAACTCGTCTTTTTGTTTCATTAAATAGGAATATTGTGGACCAAATAACACCGTAACAATTGGTAGTGGTTTAATAGCAAATAATAACGGAACATCTAAATAATCCGTTGTTCTTGTGGTCTCATAAGCTGTGCCTAAAAATGTTCCTGAAGATTTGAATCCTTTTTGAGAAAACAGAACTTCTGGTTGGATTCCAATAAACTTACCTAGAGGTATAGAAACAAAAGCGCCACCTGCTAAACCAAACTTTGGATCTGCTACAAAATCTTCTCCTTCTGAATCGTACACATTAGAATAATTGGCTCCAATTTTTATCCCGAAGAATAATTTTTCTCGATCATCTGTGGAACTGGATTGTGCTATCGAATTGCTTATCGACAGAACACAAAATGCGATCATTATGATTGCTTTTTTCATCTTTTTAAATTTTTTAAGTTAAGTGCGTAATAATGAAATAATCTGAACGAAAACTAGCTTACTGTTCTATAGCAAAGGTGCGCTGAAAACGCAATAAAATGATTACACAACCTATACTTATAGTTACATTTTTCACTTGTTTTGAGGGAGGTATTCGCGGTTCATTACTTCGGAAATTGAAACTACTTTTTCCATAGCCAATCTAGAAAGCAAATAACTTAGTGTCGATTCGGCACCTTGATTTAAGTTAACATGATCTTCTTCTAATCCATCATAACAACCTCCCGTTTGAGAGTTATAAACAATTTGATGCAAGTGATTTTTACCCAAAAACCAATCAAAAGCAATCTTCATTTGTGCTTTGTAAATTGGATCTTCAAATACTTGGTAAAAAGTTTGTAGTGCCAAAATCGTATAAGCAACATCTATAGGTTGTTCTCCGTATCTTCTAACAGGTTTTCCTTTTTGGTACCATCCTTGATTTGAAATGACCTCAATTTGATCGTTTTTAAATATTAGTGCACGTAAAAAATGAAATGTTTTTTTAGCAATATCCTCATATAATGAACTACCTGTACTTAAACTAGCATATAACATGGCTTCGGGTAATATGCCATTTGCATACGTTAAGTAGTCTTCAAACCAATGCCATTTTTGATCAGAAACACCTCTGTACTTTGAAACTAGATTATCTGCTAATGCAATGATGAGTTGATTTACCCTAGGGCTTTGCAACTCATTATTATAAAAATACAAGCCTTTGATTGAAAAGGCAATGGCACGAGGTGATTGCATTTTGGAAATGGTAGTCAACGATTTTTCTATGGCAAACTTTGCTTTAGCAATCCAATTTTTATCAATTATGACTTCATAGGACATGAACTCACCCAAAGCCCAAATGGCTCTACCATTTGCATCTTCTAAATTTTCAGCAATATTATTATCCGTAAAAACACCTTCTTTATTTACATAATTTAAAAAAGTTCCATCTTCCTGTTGACAGAATAAAATAAAAGTTAAATACGTATTGATTAATTCGAGATCAGTTGGTTCAAGCGTCAGTTCATAATGTGAGGTCATCGCAATGAGTGCTCTTGCATTGTCATCTAGAGTATATCCCGAATTCAAATCGGGCGTTGCGATTGCCGAAAATTGAATGAATCCGTGTTTTGTAGTCATTCGCTTAATATGATCCAATGAAATTTTAGGCATTTCATAAGCTAATGTAACTTTATGATTGCCATTGGATTCCAACAACTGCAAATGCGCTATTGCCGAATTTTGCCATGATGTAGGACTAATTTTATGCAAAGCATTCAACTGCATCTGTTTTAACAACGCAGGATGTTGCAATAAATGAATGGTTTTTTCTGCCAATTGAGCTGCATCTTGAAAATCAAAATGAACCCCAGCACCATCTAAAAGTTCTTTGGCATGGGGAATCGGTGTTGCAATCACCGGACAGCCACAAGCCATAGCGTAGGCTAAAGTGCCACTCACGGCCTGATTGGGGTCTTTAGAAGTAAATAAATAAATACTTGTTCGTTGCAAATATTCCATTAACTCTTCTAGTGACACATACTTATTAATAAAGCGAACATTGTTTTCTAAATGGAGGGTTTGAATTTTTTGATACAATATATCTCTATATTTTTCGCCTTCACGCTTAACGACTTCGGGATGTGTTTTTCCAATGATTAAATAAATCACATTGGGAAATTCTGAAATGATTTTGGGCAAGGCTTCTAAAGCCGTTTCAATACTCTTACCTTCATTTAATAATCCGAAAGTAGACAACACAATTCGATCACTAAATAGATGCTTAGTTTGATGTATTTTTGCATCTATGGGCGCTACAAGATGGGTACCGTGAGAGATTAGGGATATTTTTCGCTCGGCTATGCCATACTCTTTTATCAATATCATTTTTGAGGTAGTGGTCATTACAATCAAATAATCCGAATAATCAGCTATTTTTCGAACCGTTTTTCGTAATTTCTTATCAGGATTAGGCAAAACGGTATGAAAGGTCGTAGCTATAGGCCGTTTGATATGTTTCATGAATTTAAGTAAATGTGCCCCATGCACTCCTCCAAAAAGTCCAAATTCATGTTCTAAAAATATGAGGGCAATATTACTATCGGCATTCATTTGATGGGCTAAATCTGAAAAATGAGATGCCACATCGGTATTTAACCTGTATTTTACTTCTGTCGGATATTTATATTGGGACTCCGTTTTTTCAAGCGCACAAATTTTTAATGAAAACGAAGTGCCAAACTTTTCTTGCATGGCAAGTATCAAATCCTGAGTATACGTTGCAATACCACACTCACGGGGAGGATAGGAAGTAATGAATACTATTTCGGGGTTTTGATGGACTATTGGAACCAAATCATAATTTGGTTTCATTAATAACTGAACCAAATCATTTTCGTTTAAGTTTTTTTTGGCTTCCTTGTATATGACTAATGAATGATTCATCATAGGAAAAATATTAGCGCTCATTTTGTGTTTTATTTAGCAATAATTCGTTCAATAATCCATTTAAACTTAAAGATGCGCAAGCAATACACTTGTCAGCTGCTCCATAATAGATATAGAGCGTATCATTAAATAAAGCAGTTCCTGTTGGAAATACCACATTCGAAACCACACCATTTTTTTCATAATCGAGTTCGGGAGCAAATAAAGGATCTACTAATCGCGCAATGACTTTTGTTGGATCATCAATGTCTAGTAAAGCCGCAGCCGCAGAATAAATATACCCTTCTGAAGTATCATAAACTCCGTGGTAAATTAACAACCAGCCTTCTTTGGTTTCTATAGGTGGACAACCCCCGCCAATAAATCCAGATTCGTGGTTCGTTCCTATTGGATCTAAAATAATATGTTCGTTAAAGTGAAGAAAATACTGATTCCAAAATTCTTTGGTTAAATCGGTTAAACTATCAATTAACACCAGTTGTATACCCGGTCGAATTCGATGTAAGAAAGCAAGTTTACCATTTATCTTACGCGGAAAAAATATCACGTCTTTATCCCAAAGAAATACTTCTTCATCGGGTCTAAAGTGTCGTACATGTCGGAAATATTTAGAATTGACGAGATTATTACATTCGGCCAGTTGTTTAAATTCATCAAATGTAAATTTGGGAACAATAATGCCTACCCGATCAAAATGCAGTAAGTCGGTAGAAGTTACCAGAGCTCCTAGTGCATTAATTCCATCATATGCAGTATAAGTAATGTAATACACTCCTTCTATTTTTACGATACGTGGATCTTCTACCCCTTTAGAGGCCGCATCAGAATAAGGAATCAGCAGGGGTGTATTATTGCGTTGTACCAATTGCAAGGGTCCTTCAAATTTGCAGTAACCAATGGTAGAGTAATTGCCCTTCCTAACGGCGCGATAAAGCATATGTACGGTGTTCTCTTCCTGAATAATTCCAGGATTTAGCACACTATCATTCTCAAAAGCGAGTTCGGTTTTGCACAACAATATGCCTTCTTTCTTAATAGGTATCATAGTTAAATTTTTAGTGAGATGAATAAAAAAAGCGCAGATGAATTCACCTACGCTTTTTATTGACTCGTATGCGATTTCTTAGCAATGTTTAGCTACTAAGTGACCCGCAAAAACAAATCAATTATAGTGTTGTAGGTTGGCCTTTTTTAATAATATTCATCACTTCTTCACGCTTTTTATGCAATCGCGATTCGATGCGTTTCAGCAAATCGGATTCTCTCCCACTCTCAAATTTTAAATCGGAATCTGTCAATTGTGGAAACTTTTCTTTTAACTTATCCGCTTGTCTTTTCCAATCCCCAGTAATTTTAAAAGTTACTGTTTCTTTTTTTGCACCTGTTTCCATATTACTTGTTTAAAGAGTTACTATTATATAAAACAAAGGTGTTCATAATATATTATTTGCTGTTGCGTACCGAATATAAATTGTTGTATAATTCACACATTTACAACAAGATAACTTAAATACTTTCGAGGTTTTGTATTCTTTTATGTTTCAATTGTTTGAAAAATGATGGAGATAGTCCGGTGACTTTTTTAAATTGATTTGATAAATGGGCTACACTACTATAGTTTAGCAAATAGGAGATTTGAGTAAGATTTAATTCATCATACAACAGGAGTTCTTTAACCCGTTCAATCTTGTGATTGATAATAAATTGTTGAATGGTAATACCCTTGACTTCAGAAAATATATTGGACAAATAGGTGTAGTCGTGATGTAATTTTTCACTGATATAATCCGAATAATTAATTTTAGGCAATTCTTCTGAATAATGAATCATTTCAATAATTACATTCTTGATTTTTTCAATTAAGATTGTTTTTTTATCATCAATAATTCTAATCCAGATAAGGCCAAATTTTGTTTTAATTCATCAAATTGTTTAGGAGTGATATCTTCAAGTATTTCAACAATACCTAAATCAACGATTACAAAGTGCAACCCTAATTTTTTTAATTCTTCTTTCACCATCATTTTACAACGAAGGCTAACCATATATTTTATATAGAGAATCATATGTGTATGATTTTGTGCAGACGTATCTGCAACATTAGTACTCAATCTTCATAACCGCTTTTAATAACCGTAGAAATCATTTTAAATTGCTGATTGGCACTAAAATGGTGGTTAGAATGGGCTGGAATAACCATACCATCACCTTGTTTCATTTTATAATGTTTTTTATTTATCATTACTTCTGCCACACCATCGATAATTTGAACATACGTATCAAATGGCGATTGCTTTTCGTCCAATTCTTCACCAGCATCAAAGGAAGATGCAGTAACATTACCGGTCAATTTCTTGATAATGGTTTTACTCACTACAGCATTTGGAATGTACTCGATAAGCTCAACAATAATGTGAATTTTCCCTTTGTCAATTTCTACAACATCATTTAGTTTTTTCATTATTTTAATAGAGTGGCTCTTTGTTAACTGCTAATCCAACTCTATTCAAAGGTGATACTTTATTTTAACTTATGAGTTATAAATTTTAATTAATAGTTACATAATTCACATATTTTAAGCCTTGAAGCCTATAAAAAATGAAATGTTTGAGGTTAACCATTCTAAATTCACAAAATGCAATTTCTCCATTAGCTTTTTTATTTTCATCCAATTGCAAGCCGCTGTTTCAATACATTTCAAATTTCCTATATTTGTATAAAATTTATACCATGCAACATTTAATCGATCGCTTTGTAAGCTATGTAACAATTGATACTGAATCGGACGCAAGTTCCAACACAACCCCGAGCACCAAAAAACAATTGGTTTTGGCCAACCTTTTGGTAAAAGAGTTGAAAAAAATTGGGATGACAGAAGTAACCATCGATAAAAATGGATACGTAATGGCAACCTTGGAAAGCAATGTAAAACACAAAGTACCCACTATTGGTTTTGTTTCGCATTATGACACGACTCCTGATTTTACTGGGGCAAATGTAAAACCTCAAATTGTAACCAATTATGACGGTGGCGATATCATCTTAAATAAAAAACAAAATATTGTATTGTCGCCAACATATTTTAAAGATTTGTTGCAGTACAAAGGACAAACACTCATCACCACTGATGGTACTACCCTACTTGGCGCCGACGACAAAGCCGGGATAACCGAAATCGTTTCGGCTATGGAATATCTAATTCAGCATCCCGAAATCAAACACGGAAAAATTCGCGTAGGATTTACACCCGACGAAGAAATTGGCCGAGGTGCACATCACTTTGACGTGGATCAATTTGGTTGTGAATGGGCATATACTATGGATGGAAGTCAAATTGGCGAACTAGAATATGAAAACTTTAATGCCGCTGGCGCTAAAATTACGTTCAAAGGTAAAAGTGTGCATCCGGGTTATGCCAAAGGAAAAATGATCAATTCGATGTTGTTGGCCAACCAATTCATTTCGAAATTACCTAAAAACGAAATTCCAGAAAAAACCAGAGGATACGAAGGGTTTTTTCATGTGGTAGGCATTACAGGAAGTATTGAAGAAACAGTGGTCGAATTGATTATTAGAGATCACAGTGCGAAAAAATTCAAAGACCGAAAAGAATTTGTGCAGGACTTGGCCCTCAAATTCAATAAAAAATGGAAAAAACAATTTGGCGACGAAATTGTCATTGCCGAAGTGAAAGACCAATACTACAACATGAAAGAAAAAGTAAAACCTGTTTTTCATATCGTAGAAATCGCCGAAAAAGCAATGAAAGAATTAGGCATCAAACCCTTAATTAAACCCATTCGCGGTGGAACCGACGGTTGCCAATTGTCCTATAAAGGATTGCCCTGCCCCAATATCTTTGCTGGCGGACACAATTTTCACGGAAAATATGAATATGTACCCGTTGAAAGCATGATGAAAGCTACCGAAGTCATTGTAAAAATCGCTGAACTTACCGCAAAAAAATAATCTGTATAACTCCATAATTTCAAAAACAATATGTTTTTAACACCCGTAAAAAAAAGCAGCGCTCTCCTATTGCTAATGGTTTCAATCGTTAGTTTTGGGCAAGAGAAACATTTAAAAAACATCAAACAACTCACCTTTGGTGGTGACAATGCTGAGGCCTATTTTAGTCCGAAAGGCGACAAATTAACACTTCAAGTAACCAACAAAGCTTTTGGTGTTTCGTGTGACCAAATTTTCATGTTGGACTTACAAGCGAAAGAATTCAATGAAAAAAGCTTGCAGTTGGTTTCCACTGGAAAAGGAAGAACCACTTGTTCGTATTACATGCCTGATGGAAAACACATTTTATATGCGTCCACACATGCAGCCGATCACGCCTGCCCTGCGCCACCAAAACCAATTGACGGTAAATATTTATGGGCTATCTACCCAGAATTTGATATTTATATCGCCGACTTAAAAGGAAACATCACCAAACAGTTGACGAACAGTCCGGGTTATGATGCCGAAGCGGTAGTTTCGCCCGACGGTAAAAAAATTGCCTTTACCAGTATCCGAAGTGGCGATTTAGAATTGTATACGATGGATATCGACGGCAGCAATTTAAAACAAATTACTTCGGGCTTAGGCTATGATGGCGGTTGTTTTTTCTCACACGATAGTAAAAAATTAGTATTCCGTTCGTCTCGCCCCAAAACAGCTGAAGCCATTAAAGAATACAAAGATTTATTGGCACAAAACTTGGTAGCGCCATCCGAAATGGAAATTTATACGTGTAACATAGACGGTTCCAATTTAAAGCAAATCACTAATTTAGGAAAAGCCAATTGGGCACCGTTCTTTCATCCATCCGATCAAAAAATTATCTTTTCATCTAATCATCATTCAACAAGAGGCTATGATTTTCAGTTGTTTATGATTGATTTAAATGGTGAAAACTTAGAGCAAATTACCTATCAAAGTGAATTCAATGCGTTCCCAATGTTTTCACCTGACGGAAAAAAACTGGTCTTCTCGAGCAACAGAATGCAGAGCAAACCGAGAGAAACCAATGTATTCATTGCCGATTGGATCGAAGGCGATGCTGCCGAACTGGCGCAACCTAGCACTTTGAAAAGACACATCAGCTACTTGGCTTCAGACGAATTGCAAGGGCGTTTAACCGGTTCTTCGGGTGAAAAAAGAGCAGCAGATTATATTGCTAAAGAATTCAAAACTTTGGGATTAAAACCCTATGCCAACAACAGCTATTTTCAAACGTTCAACTACAAAGTAAAATTAAACCCACACGCTACCGATGGTTCGGGTGATAAAGCCAACAACGGTACCAATGTCATAGCCTTTTTAGACAATAAAGCGGCGAAAACCATTGTCATTGGAGCACATTACGACCATTTGGGCTTGAACGAACACAACCATTCGACTAAACCCAATTCGCAAGGCGAAATTCACAACGGAGCCGACGACAATGCTTCGGGTGTAGCCGGGGTATTAGAATTGGCGCGCATGTATGCTCAAAACAAAACCAAAGAACCTGTAAACTATATTTTTGCGCTATTCTCTGGAGAAGAAGACGGCTTAATTGGTTCAAAACACATGGCCGAATCCTTAAAAACATACCACCCTAACGTGGTGACCATGATCAACATGGACATGATCGGTCGTTTAGACAAAGACAAAAGTTTAGTAGTAGGTGGTGTAGGTACAGCAGCCGATTTCACGGCGATTGTAAACAAAAACAAACCGGCTGGGTTTAATGTAACCCTAGACAATACTGGGCAAGGTCCATCGGATCATACGTCGTTTTATTTAAAAGACATCCCAGTGTTGTATTTCTTTACCGGTACGCATAACGACTATCACAAACCAAGTGACGACGAAGAAAAAATCAACTATTATGGCGTGCGCAATATTGTAGATTATGTATTTAGAGTGGCGAATGAAGTTGCGACTTTGGATACCTTAACGTTTACCAAAACCGCTATGAACTCCGAAAAAGTAGTACCCAAATACAAAGTAACTTTAGGCATCATGCCCGATTACAGCGACCACGGAGACGGTTTGCACATTGATGGTGTAACCGATAACCGACCTGCACATACAGCAGGAATTGTAGCCGGAGATGTATTGGTAAAAATTGGCGATTGCGAGATCAAAGAAGTATACAGCTATATGGATTGCTTGGCAAAATTAACGACGGGCGATGTCAAAGAAGTAAAAGTATTGAGAGAAGGCAAACCCATGACCTTTACGGTGAAATTCTAAGTTCTAGACCTACAAAGTTGTTCTAACGACAATCTTAAAAAAATCCCCAATAGTATTGGGGATTTTTTTGTGCCTGATCAATTCTTTGATAATAGTTAGAATACATGATTTTTTTTCTATTTTTATACACCAAGAAACAAGATTAACTTTGGCCTAACGCGCTAAATTTTCAGTATAGCTGTCGAAAACATGCGGGTATAAACGAGTTATGGGCAAGTTTAAAACAATAAATCGGCTCAAGGTAGGCTAACCACCTAATAGTGACAGACAAAAAAGTGGAGCCCAGAACCCACTTTAAAAAACGGGGCGTATTCAGAAAGGCCTTACGAGTAAGAAATAAATTAAACTAAAATGAAAAATATTTTTATTACTTTATCAATTTGCTTTTGTTTTTCTCAAGCAATAGGTCAAAGTAAAGACAACAAGACTACAACAGAAAAGAAAAATGTTATTTCTATTAATGAATTGCTTCATGGGAAATGGCAAAGTATGGACGACAAAACAAACTTTTTAATGTTTGATGAAAATGAAAGAAAAGAAAGTAGTGATGGAATGAAAACCTGGGATAATGAAGCATTTGTTTTATCAAACAAATGTTTAAATGAAAGTGACAAAGACAATGGCCTTGAATTAGAAAAGGATAAATATATGTCATGCATGGAATCAGATTTGTGTTGGTATATAGTTTCTCTTAATAAAGATTTCTTAACTCTAAGTTATATAGGTCGTGGAAATACTTTAAAATACAAGAGAGTAAAATAAAACCAGCACATAACAGCATATTTGCGGATATGGCGGGTTCAGTGGTAATTTAAACATTTATGCTACTAAAAAACTTTAGTGGTAAATTTAAAGTTCAGTGATACTAAGCCCGCCACATCGCAAATCTGCAAACCGTTAGTTTCTAGTTTTCGAGACCGCGACCGAATCCAAACCTTGATAAGATGAATTTATACTTTATAATTCTCTTTTTTATTCTACTTTCAGTAGTTTCTATTTTTGTTTATAACGAATTTAAAGATAGAAAAATACTAAAAACAGTTACAAATCTAAACAGAGGAACAAAGTCTGAACGAAAAATGGTTTTAAAAATTCTAAAATCAGGAATTAAATCAACAGCGATTTTCCACGATTTATATTTGAATAACGGAAACGGAAAATATAGTCAAATTGATTTAGTTGTAGCAACGAAAGTTGGAATTGTGGTTTTCGAAGTAAAAGAATATAGTGGTTGGATTTTTGGAACTGAAAATCAAATAAATTGGACACAAATATTAGCATACGGTAAACGGGAGTATAAATTTTATAATCCAATATTGCAGAATAAAAAGCACGTAGAAGATTTGAAAAAATTCTATCATTTTGACAACATACCTGTTTTTTCAATGATAGTTTTTTTTGGAAATTGCGAATTTAAAAATTTAATTGATTTACCAAGCCGAACCATTTTAACTAAATCTAATAAAGTAATAATTAGATTTAATGAAATATTAGAAAACAATCAACCAGTGAAATATGAAAACAAATGGGAAATTGTAAGTTTGCTTAAACAAGCCGTTAAAAATGGAGAAAACTCAATAATACTTGAAAAACATATAGAAAATATACAAAACCTAAAAACGAGAAACAGATTTTATTAATTAATTCCAACAACCTAGATTTACAATCCGTGCAAAAAAAAGCCGAACTCCAATTGTAGTTCGGCTTTGTTATTTGTAAGCTAAAAATTATTTAGCGGCTAATTTTGCACTCAATTCAGAAGAAATCGCTGATTTTTCCATTTTGATTTTTCCGGCCATGGTTTCAACTACTACCGTATCGTCATTCATTTCGGCAATTTTACCATGAATTCCCGATTTGGTAATGATGCGATCACCAGCTTTCAATCCGTTTTCAAACGCTTTTTCTTTTTTGGCTCTTTGTTGTTGTGGTCGTATTAATAAAAAGTAAAAAACCGCAATCATCAATACCAATTGCATTATTAAAGTTGCATTCATAAGTTTATTTTTTAGTGGTTAAAATCCCCGTTTTTGGAGTTACTTTTGCTTTAATTTCTAGGGTTTCCATACCGGTTTCTGTGTTGGTAACCAGCGTAACCGTTTTCATTTGTGCACCCGGTTTACCTTTAGAATCAAAAGAAACAAGTATTGGTGCAGAAGCACCCGGCTTAATGGGTTCGTTTGGTGGTTCTGGAACGGTACATCCACAACTTCCTTTAGCGTCACTAATGATCAAATCTACAGTCCCTTCATTAGTAACCATAAATGTTGTTTTTACGACATCGCCTTCGTTGATCACGCCAAAATCATGTACCAATTTGTCAAATTTAATTTTTGGAAATACGGTACGCAATGAATTTTGAATGGCAATTGCAGCTTCGTCATCTGCCGAAATTTTATCAGCAGCACTTTCTTTTTTACACGAAGTAGTCATTAAAACTACTGAGAGGGCCAATAACCCCATTGATTTTTTAATCATACTATTTCAATTTATAATAAACCTCTACCCGATTTTGTG
>NZ_JBILKB010000049.1:0-15210 GCF_044376915.1 Flavobacterium sp. | reverse complement strand
ATTGATTCAAAATTAAAGTATAAAAATCTAAATCGATACCTATATTTTGAAGGCGATGAATTTATTAATGATTATAGATCAATTTACGACATTAATTAGGGTGTAATATATGACGGTTTTTAATACATATTGAAAACCGTTATATATTGAGTTCTTCTTTATAACAACTAATTGATAATATTCATCCATTCATCAACTCTCATTGTTCATAAATCCATAATAAAAGCCCTGTAACATATAATTGCAGTCACCAAAAAAGTAGTATTTTTGCGGTAATATAAACAACTATTTACAGTAGGAAATCGTCATTAATAACAAGTTTGTGTAAACAAATGCCAATAAAAATGGCGATTCCATATATGACCACTAAAAAATAAATTCTACATATATGAAAAATACAGCTTTAACCGCTATACATGAACAATTAGGAGCTAAAATGGTTCCGTTTGCCGGATACAACATGCCGGTGCAATATGAAGGCGTCAATGCTGAACACGAAATCGTGCGCAACGGGGTGGGTGTTTTTGACGTGTCTCACATGGGCGAATTTTTCTTAAAAGGCGAAAATGCCTTGGCCCTAATTCAAAAAGTAACTTCAAACGATGCCTCAAAGTTAGTCAACGGAAAAGCACAATATTCGTGCTTGCCCAATGCAGATGGCGGAATCGTAGACGATTTAATCGTATATAAAATAGAAGACAACCATTATTTATTAGTAGTAAACGCTTCTAACATTGAAAAAGACTGGAACTGGATATCATCGCACAACGATTTGGGTGTGGAAATGACCAATGCATCCGATCAGTATTCTTTATTAGCCATTCAAGGTCCGAAAGCCGCTCAAGCGATGCAATCGTTAACTAATATTGATTTGGCCAATATGGGTTATTATACGTTTCAAATTGGGGATTTTGCCGGAAAGCAAAACGTAATCGTTTCCGCGACAGGTTATACTGGGTCGGGCGGTTTTGAAATTTATTTTAAAAATGAAGATGCCGAATACATTTGGAACAAAGTTTTTGAAGCCGGTGCAGCTTTTGGGATCAAACCTATTGGATTAGCGGCTCGTGACACCCTACGTTTGGAAATGGGATTCTGTTTGTATGGAAACGACATCAACGACACCACTTCGCCCTTAGAATCCGGACTGGGTTGGATCACCAAATTTGACAAAACATTTACCAATTCGAACCAACTACTCCAACAAAAAGAAGCGGGTGTTGCACGCAAATTGGTAGGATTTGAAATGATCGAACGTGGTATTCCCCGTCACGATTATGAAATTTGTGATGCACAAGGAAACGTAGTAGGAATCGTAACTTCTGGAACGCAATCGCCATCTATGGGAATTGCTATAGGAATGGGTTATGTACCTACAGCACTTGCAACAGTAGATTCAGAAATTTACATTCGCATCCGAAACAAAGACATCAAAGCCAAAGTGGTAAAAATGCCTTTTTATAAAAAATAATACGTAAAAAAAATCCGCTAATTAGCGGATTTTTTTTTATTAGTCTGTTGGACCTTCCCAGTTGGAAAAACCACCCACCAAATTGAAAACATTTTCAAAGCCCAATTGTTGCATGACGCCACAAGCATTCGCAGAGCGAACACCAGCCGCACAATACACATAGAAATTTTTGGATTTATCCAGCTCTTCCACTCGATAAATAAATCCTTGTCCTTTATAGATATCAATATTTAAGGCACTCGGAATTTTACCGCTTTCATATTCATCTTCTGTGCGTACGTCAATTATAATACCGTGTTCATCGTTTAAAAACTGACTCCACCACTCTTTTTGGTCTAAGTTCATCGTGTTATTTTTTTTTCAAAAATACGACCAAAATTGGAATTTAAAAATTTTATAAAAAAATTAACACACATTTGTATATACAAATAAAAAATATACTACATTTGTACCTACAAATATTATCGTAGGCATGCGAATTGAAGAAATCATAAAAACCACTTTCCCAATGGCTCAAGAAAAAAAAGCATTACTCAATGTAATGTATACGCAGAATGTCATTGCCGATAAATTCAACGAACTGTTGAAGCCGTTTGATCTTTCGGCCGAACAATTCAATGTATTGCGCATCTTGCGTGGGCAAAAAGGAAATCCGGTGAATATGTACACCATTCAAGAACGCATGATTGCCAAAACCAGCAACACTACCCGACTCGTAGATAAATTGCTAGCAAAAGAGTTGGTATTGCGTGAGATTTGCCCGAAAAACCGAAGAAAAATGGAAATCACAATTACGGCAAAAGGAATGGAATTGCTCAAACAATTGGATCCATTAGTCGAAGCACACGAACAAAAATTTGGCAATAATCTTACCGAAAAAGAATTGACCCAATTGAACACCTTATTAGAAAAATTTAGAAATTAACACCTACACAATGAACCACAATTTTATTGAAAACCAGAATTGGCGTTACGCCACCAAAAAATTTGATGCTACAAAAAAAATATCGAATGAAGACCTAACTTTTTTAAAGGAAGCCATTCGTTTGAGTGCTTCTTCTTATGGGTTACAGTTGTACAAAATATTTATAATTGAAAATCCCGAAGTGAGAGCCAAGTTACAACCTGCCTCATGGGGACAAAGTCAGATTGTTGACGCTTCTCACCTTTTTGTATTTGCCCATTCCACCGATGTGCAAGATGCTCAAATTGACGAGTATTTGGCAAACATTTCGGAAACAAGAGACATCGCTTTAGCCGATGTGAAAGGCTATGGTGATTTTATGAAATCAAATTTAGTAGGATTACCACTAGAGAAAAAGGCCGTTTGGACTTCAAAACAAACCTATTTGGCTTTAGGCAATTTATTGAATGCGGCAGCCGAATTAAAGATTGACGTTACCCCTATTGAAGGGTTTTTACCCGAGCAATACAATGAAATCCTAGGATTAACAGCTAAAGGTTATGCGGCTTCTTTAGTAGCAGCAGTAGGATACCGCCATAAAGACGACGCTACCCAACATTTAGCCAAAGTAAGAAAATCAACAGCAGAATTATTTGAAACTATTTAATTATACATTAACACTTAAACATTTACACATGAAAAATTTAAAAACAATTGCAGTAGCTTTAGTAGCTTTCGTATCCGTAACGTCTTTTGCACAAGTAAGCAAAAAAGTAGACGCAGCAAAAAGTAGCATCAACTGGGTAGGAAAAAAAGTAACCGGTGAACATTCTGGGAACATTACCTTAAAAGAAGGAACATTAATCTTCAAAGGAAAAAAAGTTGTTGGGGGTAATTTCACAGTTGACATGACTACAATCAACACTACCGATTTAGAAGGTAAAGGAAAAGTAAACTTAGACGGTCACTTAAAATCGGATGATTTTTTTGGAACTGAAAAATTCCCAACAGCTACTTTAGTTATTAAATCTATTGGAGAAAAAACAGCTAATGTATATTCCGTAACGGCAGATTTAACCATCAAAGGAAAAACAGAGCCTGTAAAATTTGAATTAAACGTAGCGGGTAATACTGCATCGGCAGCTTTAAAAGTAAACCGTACAAAATATGACATCAAATACGGATCTGGAAGTTTCTTTTCTGATTTAGGAGACAAAACGATTTCTGATGATTTTGACTTAAACGTAAAATTAGCTTTCTAATTTTTAGCGTTAGTAACCAAAAGCCTTGAAGGATCTTCAAGGCTTTTTTTATGACCATAAAAAAAGCTCCGAGTTGCCTCGAAGCTTTATAATTGAAAGGGTGAAAGACGGGTCTCGAACCCGCGACCTTCGGAACCACAATCCGACGCTCTAACCAACTGAGCTACAATCACCATTTGTTTTGACAAACAAGGCAGGGCCTCATTTGCGAGTGCAAATATAATTCTTTCCAACTATCTTGCAAAGGTTTTTTGTGTTTTTTTATTTCAAATCGCCTAATGAATTGACGGTCACATATCTTTCTGTAGTAAATCCTTCAGCATAAGTTACTCCTACTAGTCTTCCCAGATCTTGCGCACGGTATTGAATGCTCTCGAGGAAGTTTTTGGAAGCAATAGGTGTTACAGGTTCCTTTGAATTTGGATCATAAAATTGCGAACTATAAGCTTGAACAGCGTCCATTTTTTGAGTCATAAAATCTGAAATATCCACTACAAAATCGGGCGCAATTGTTTGCCATTGGATGTAATGATACACTACTTTAGGGCGCCAAGCAGCTTGTTGTTGGCCGTTGTGTTGGGTTTCGATTTTGGTCAAACCCGATAAGAAACAAGCATCACTTACCAATTGGCTGCCTTTTCCATGATCAATGTGTCGGTCTTGTATGGCATTGCACAACACTATTTCGGGTTGGTATTTGCGGATCATTTCAATAATTTTCAATTGGTGGGCTTCGTCATTGGCAAAAAAACCATCGCGCATGTCTAAATTTTCACGCACCTGAACCCCAAGAATCGCTGAGGCCTTCGCCGATTCCGCATTCCGAATTGCAACTGAACCCCGCGTACCGAGTTCACCACGTGTTAAGTCAATAATGCCTACTTTCTTACCCAATGCCACTTCCTTGGCCAAAGTACCACTACAACCCAATTCCACATCATCAGGATGTGCACCAAAAGCGAGTATATCTAATTTCACCATTTTACTTTTAACTTTTTACTAAAACATTCCGCATGGTCATGGATTTGTTTACCGTTTCAATGTATTCGAGTTGGGGATCACTGTCGGCAGTAATACCACACCCCACATAAATAGTAACCGCTTGCTCTTCCCATTGCATACAACGCAAATTTACAAATAAATCGGTTGTATCTTGAAAATTATATTCACCCAAAAAACCCGCATAATACGATCGATGGTATTGTTCATTTGTAAGAATAAATTCAGTAGCCGCTGCTTTTGGCAAGCCACATATTGCCGGTGTTGGGTGCAAAGTCGTGATCAAGTCAAGTGCTGAAAAGTCGGTTGTCAATTGCCCCGTGATCACCGATTTTAAATGCGCCAAATTACCCGCTTGCACGGTTTTCGGTTCTGAAACCGCTAAATTTTTAACCCGAGAACTGATGTTGGAAACAATATAATCTGTCACTATTTTTTGTTCGGTAATTTCTTTTGGAGTCCACTCTACAGCATCGGAAAACAATTTTGTACCTGCCAATGCTACGGTTTCAAATTCATTCGTATGGATTTGAACCAATTGCTCAGGTGTTGCTCCCATCCAAATACCAATTTTTGGATGAACAAATAAATACCGAAAGGCGGTGGGATAGGTTTTAATAATATTTTTAAATGACGCAATAATGGAAAAATGTCCGGGTATCGTTAGTTTGCGAGACACCACTACCTTATCTAAATTTCCTTGTGCAATAGTTGCAATACCTTTGGCTACCAAATTTTCAAAATCGTCTTGCTGCTGATGGTCTGTTGGAAATAAAGTTATAGATTCCGGTTCTATTTCTTCGAAAATCCCTTGATAAAAAACACTCCCTTCAAATGGTATTACGACTTTAGTGCCTTCCTGAAAGGGTACAAATACAAATCCGTCTTGACCTGTAAATTCAATACTGTTATCCTTTTTTTGTACCAATAAATTCCAAACGGTTGCATTGGGTTTGACATAACAAACAAAGGCTTGGTGCTGTGATAAAAGATTTTGAATTTCATTAAATACTTTCATTATACGCGTCTAGATAGGATCATGTTGGTCAATTTGCAAAGCGAAATCAATTTTCCGGCTTCATCCACAATTCGAATTTCCCACAAATGAATACTAGCTCCTTTGTGTATGATCTTTGCCGTGGCTGTGACCATGCCTTCGCGTTTGCTTTTCAAATGGTTGGCCGAAATTTCAATGCCACGAACTTCTTGTTTTTCAGGATTGACAAACATCAAGGATGCAGCACTTCCCACACTTTCTGCTAAAGCCACTGTTGCGCCACCATGCAACAAACCCATGGGCTGGTGCACGCGAGGGTTGACTGGCATCGTAGCGGTTAAAAAATCGTCGCCAGCATCGGTATAGACAATATCAAGGGTGTTCATCAATGTATTTTTACTCCAATCGTTACACAATTGCAACATGGTTTCTTTGTCAAACATAGTGGTTCTTTTTTTTGTAAAATTAATCATATTTACGAGAATAAAATAGAATATTTTTCGTTTTAATGGGATGCATTTGCCCACATTTGCTTTTACAATTTCAAATTAATAAGTACTTTTACAAAAAATCGCAATACATGTATCGTTTAGTATTACTAATAATTCTAGGGTTTTCTATGGCATTGACCTCTTGCCGCAATGATTTTGATTTTGAATCGGCAACAGGAAGTCTGCGTTTTTCAAAAGATACGGTCTATTTAGATACTGTATTTACCAACATTGGTTCGAGCACCTACACTCTTAAAGTATACAATAAAAGCAATAAAAATATTTCCATACCAAGGGTTGCTTTGGCGAAAGGTAACGCATCCAAATACAGATTGATGGTAGACGGTATGCCTGGGAAAACCTTTGAAAATGTTGAACTATTAGCCAAGGACAGCATGTTTGTATTTATTGAAGTAACTACTGATGTGATTGATGCTAATACTACTGATTTTCTGTATACTGACCAAATAATATTTGGAGAAGGATCGCAGGCACAAAAAGTAGAATTGGTCACCTTAATCCAAGATGCTGTTTTTTTATATCCCCAAAAATTTACAGATGGAACTACCGAGACCTTACCTATTGGAGAGGATGAAATTTATGGCTTTTACTTGGATGAAAACGATGCCGTTAACGGAAACGAATTGCATTGGACCAACGACAAACCCTATGTAATCTATGGGTATGCCGCCATACCCAGTAACAAAACGTTACTTGTGGATGCTGGAGCAAGAGTTCATTTTCACGCCGAATCGGGATTAATAGTTGCCAACAATGCTTCGTTACACATACACGGTTCACCTTCCACTACCGACGCTCAGGAAAACGAAGTGATTTTTGAAGGTGACCGCTTAGAACCTGATTTTTCCGATGTGCCTGGCCAATGGGGAACGATTTGGTTTACACAAGGCAGTACCAATAATCAAATTGAACATTTAACGCTAAAAAATGCAACGGTAGGCCTCTTGGTTTCGGGTAACGATGGCACACCTACTCCAACAATTGATCTTAAAAATACCCAAATTTACAATTGTTCCAATGTGGGTATTTTAGCTCGAACTGGAAATATAGAAGGTAGAAATTTGGTGGTGAATAATTGCGGCCAAGCCTCATTTGCTGGAAGTATTGGAGGAAGCTATGAATTTATTCATTGTACCTTTGCCAATTATTGGTCAAGACCTAATCAAACAGCTGTAGTCTTAGACGATTTTATCAAAACCGCATCGGGTGATATCATTGAACCGCTGGTGAAAGCAAACTTCAAGAATTGCATCTTGTATGGTTCCAGTAATCTCAGCATCAACCTGCAAAAAAAAGGAACCACTACTGCATTCAACTATAAATTTGATCACTGTTTGATCAAATTTGCTGATTATAGCAATAGCTTAGCTTCAAATCCATTGTATCAATTTTCCAATGCCAATTTATTTACTGCTTGTCTTATTGCTACGAACAGTACACTTAACAAACCTGAATTCAAATCCCCTGCAAATAATGAATTTATTATCAGTCAAAATTCTGCCGCAAAAGGTACGGCCAAAGTTCAATATTCTACCTTTAATGATATCCTTAACCAAGCCAGAACGGGAGCTACAGATATAGGCGCATACAACTGGACTACCATCGATTAATTTTTTTGTATTTCGCAGGCGTATAATTTTGATACTTCAAACAATTCAAATAAATTTGCACTTACAAACAACAACACAAATAACTACACAATGATTCATTTCTTCGGAAACCAATCCAATACCGTTTTTGCGGTTCAAGTTAGCAATCCCGAAGCTTCGGGAGCGATTTCATCGGAAGATTGTAACAAATTAAACTGGCTTTTTGGCAACGCACATAAAATCGAAAAATCCGTAGTAACGGATTTTTTTGTTGGACCTCGTGCCGCCATGATCACTCCTTGGAGCACCAATGCAGTTGAAATTACTCAAAACATGGGAATCACAGGAATCATTCGAATTGAAGAATTTGTAAAAGTTGCTGCTGATTTTTCTGATTTTGATCCGATGTTGTTTCAAAAATATTCGGAATTGCACCAAGAAATCTTCACGATCAACTTACAACCCGAGCCTATTTTAGAGATTGATGATATTGCTGCTTATAATGCAACGGAAGGCTTGGCTCTAAGTTTGGAAGAAGTAGATTATTTACATACACTTACGATCAAACTTGGTAGAAAATTAACCGATTCTGAAATTTTTGCCTTTTCACAAGCCAATTCAGAACACTGCCGTCATAAGATTTTCAACGGTACCTTTATTGTGGATGGTATCGAACAGCCAACAAGTTTGTTTAAATTAATCAAAAAAACATCTGAAACGCATCCTAACGATATTGTTTCGGCTTATAAAGATAATGTGGCTTTTGTAAAAGGGCCAAAAGTAACGCAATTTGCTCCTAAGAGCGCCGACAAACCTGATTTTTACGAAGAAAAGACCTTTGATTCGGTACTTTCATTAAAAGCAGAAACCCACAACTTCCCTACTACTGTAGAACCTTTTAATGGTGCTGCTACAGGTTCGGGAGGCGAAATACGCGACCGTTTAGCTGGAGGCCAAGGTTCGCTTCCTCTTGCAGGAACAGCGGTTTATATGACGTCATATTCGCGCTTAGAATCCAATCATGCCTGGGAAAATGATATGGAAGCCCGGCCATGGTTGTACCAAACACCAATGGACATTTTGATCAAAGCGTCAAATGGTGCTTCTGATTTTGGAAATAAATTTGGACAACCATTAATTACGGGATCTGTGTTAACTTTTGAACACGAAGAAGCTGCTCGTAAATTAGGATACGATAAAGTAATCATGCAAGCCGGTGGAATTGGATACGGTAAATTAGACCAAGCCATCAAAAAGAAACCTACAGCGGGTGATAAAATTGTGATTCTTGGTGGTGAAAATTACAGAATTGGAATGGGTGGTGCTGCGGTATCTTCTGCAGATACTGGTGCGTTTGGTTCGGGTATCGAATTGAATGCGATCCAACGATCCAATCCAGAAATGCAAAAACGAGCTGCCAACGCCATTCGTGGTTTGGTGGAAAGCGACAACAACCCCATCGTATCCATTCATGATCACGGTGCGGGTGGACACTTGAACTGTTTATCGGAATTGGTAGAAGAAACAGGAGGATTAATTGATTTGGATAAATTACCTGTTGGAGACCCTACCCTTTCGGCCAAAGAAATTATTGGAAACGAATCACAAGAACGTATGGGATTGGTGATTGGTCAAAAAGACATGGAAACGCTTCAGCTCATAGCAGACAGAGAGCGTTCACCTATGTATGAAGTGGGTGATGTTACCAACGATCATCGCTTTACATTTGCATCTAAGTCTACCGGTTTAAAACCCATGGATTATGCGTTGGAAGACTTCTTTGGAAGTTCACCAAAAACGATTATGACCGACACTACAATTGCTAGAAATTACAGTAATCCTACCTATAATGTACCTGAAATTCCAACCTATTTGAACCAAGTATTGCGATTGGAAGCCGTAGCTTGTAAAGATTGGTTGACCAATAAAGTTGACCGTTGTGTGGGTGGAAAAGTAGCCAAACAACAATGTGCCGGTCCGTTACAATTGCCTTTAAATAATGTGGGGGTAATGGCCTTAGATTATAAAGGAAAAGAAGGGATTGCCACTTCTATTGGACATGCCCCTATTGCAGCTTTGATTGATCCGGTTGCCGGAAGTAGAAACGCCATTGCTGAAGCACTTTCAAATATTGTTTGGGCGCCATTAAAAAATGGCTTGGCTTCGGTTTCGTTGTCTGCAAACTGGATGTGGGCTTGTAAAAACGAAGGCGAAGATGCCCGTTTGTATGAAGCAGTTAAAGGATGTTCGGATTTTGCTATTGAATTGGGAATCAACATTCCTACCGGAAAAGATTCACTATCCATGAAACAAAAATACCCTAATGATGAAGTAATAGCACCCGGAACCGTTATCATTTCAGCGGCTGGAAATTGTTCCAACATCACAAAAGTAGTTGAGCCCGTATTACAACGTAAAGGCGGAAATATTTACTATATCAATCTATCACAAGATACTTTTAAATTAGGTGGCTCGTCTTTCTATCAAACGCAAAGCAAAGTAGGAAACGAAACGCCAACAATAAAAGACGCAACATTTTTCAAAAAAGCGTTCAACACCTTACAAGATTTAATTAAAGAACGAAAAATTAAAGCCGGACACGATATTGGTAGTGGTGGTTTGATTACAACTTTATTAGAAATGTCATTTGCAGAGGTGGGATTAGGCGCTACTTACGATTTATCCGTTTTAGGTGAAATGGATACTGTTAAAGCATTATTTAATGAAAACATAGGGGTGGTTTTTCAAGCGGATGCAGCTGTAGAAACTATTTTTAAATCCCAAGGAATAGCACTTTTCAACATTGGAACTGTGACTGAAGGTGATGTGATTTCCATTACTAATTTCCAAGACGCGTTCCAATTCTCCGTTAGCAAAACAAGAAAAACTTGGTTTGAAACGTCTTATTTATTGGATCAAAAACAATCAAGAAACGGCAAAGCCAAAGAACGTTTTGAAAATTTCGATCAGCAAGCATTGCAGTTTACCTTTCCATCGCAATTTGATGGAAAACTACCTGTAATTCCTTCAGGAACAAGACCAAAAGCTGCCATCATTCGTGAAAAAGGAAGTAACTCCGAACGCGAAATGGCCAATGCCATGTACTTAGCTGGATTTGATGTGAAAGATGTGCACATGACCGACTTAATTTCGGGTCGTGAAACCTTGGAAGACATTCAATTTATTGGAGCCGTTGGAGGGTTTTCAAATTCGGATGTTTTGGGATCCGCAAAAGGTTGGGCCGGCGCATTTTTATACAATGAAAAAGCCAATTTAGCCTTGAAAAACTTTTTCAAACGAAACGATACATTATCCGTTGGAATCTGTAACGGTTGCCAATTGATGATGGAATTAGAATTGATTCATCCCGAATACAAAGTTCATGGAAAGATGAAACACAACGATTCGCAAAAACACGAAAGTGGTTTTACTTCGGTTACCATTCAAAAAAACAATTCAATTATGCTTTCTAGTTTAGAAGGCGCTACTTTAGGTGTTTGGATATCACATGGTGAAGGAAAATTCAATCTTCCGGAACCCGAAGCTAATTATAATATTGTAGCCAAATACGGGTATGAAAGTTATCCTGCAAATCCAAATGGATCGGATTATAACACCGCAATGCTTTGTGACACCACTGGAAGACATTTGGTAATGATGCCTCACATTGAACGTTCGACCTTTCCTTGGAATTGGGCACATTATCCAGACAACGGCCAAAAAGACACAGTTTCTCCATGGTTAGAAGCTTTTGTCAATGCCAGAAATTGGATTGCACAACAGAAATAATTTGAAAAATCAGCTTTTAATAGGCTGATTTTTTTTGTACTATTGTAGATCAAAATTGCAAAAAATGAATACAACATCAAAATGTTTGAATTGTAACCAAGCGGTTAGCGGTAATTTTTGCAGCAACTGTGGACAAAATACTTCGATGCACCGCATTACTTTTATGCACTTTATTACCCATGATTTTTTACATGGCTTATTTCATTTAGAAAAAGGGATGTTATTTACAGCAAAGGAATCGTTAACACGTCCCGGCAAAGCAGCAATTGACTACATCGAAGGAAAAAGAATTCGATACTATAATGTATTTTACTTTATCCTAATCTTAATTGGTATCAATCTTTTTTTAGGCAATTATTATGATCAATTAGCCGAAATTTATTTGGGAGAATCGAGTGAAAAAATGAACAATGCATTAGGTCAAAAAATTGATGATTTTTTTGCCAATTATGCTAAAATTCTAATTTTTTCATTTGTTCCCTTATTCGGAATTAATAGTTTTTTCTTGTTTCGCAAACGTAATTTTAACTTTAGTGAACACATCATTATTGCGGGAATTACATTTCTTGGCATATTGCTTATCACTACTTTTGGTAGGCTCATTTCATTTTTAGATTTTACTCAAAATTTTGATATAATTTCTAATATTATCAACGGTATTACAGGTCTGGCAATTTTTATTTTTCCGATATTTAGTTACTATCAGACTTTTAAAGATAATTACAAAAAAATGCCATTTACCTTTAGAATACTTTTATTTACGCTATTAATATTGATCGAATTAACCGGATTTTTACTAGTAACTGTAGGTTTTTTTAGCCAATGGGAATTTGTAAACGGTTCTAAAATTGAATTATAAACATGTGGTTCATCTTAATCAGTATCCTTTGTAGTGTTTCTGTCGGAATACTCCTCAAAATCACCAAACGATATAACTTGAATATCGCACAGATTATTGGTTGGAATTACCTCACTGCCCTACTCTTGGCCTACTTCATATACCAACCCAATTTAGAAATACCGCCTAGCAACGCTACTATCTATTTATTGCTTGGTCTTTCTATATTGTTACCTTCTGTATTCTTTATCCAAAATATTTCCATTCAACAAGTAGGCATCGTAAGAACGGATGTGGCCCAACGTTTATCTTTGTTCATACCTATTTTAGCGGCCTATTTCATTTTTGACGAAACCTTTTCAACTTATAAAATAATTGGAATTGTGATTGGTTTTTCGGCGATCGTACTTACGTTGGCAAAAAAATCAGAAACACAACAACAAAATACAAATTGGCTTTATCCACTATTGGTTTTATTGGGTTTTGGTATCATTGATACCTTATTTAAGAAAGTAGCCAGTACGCAGCAAATCCCATTTACTACCGCATTATTTTTTATTTTTTTCGGGGCACTACTTGTTGTTATAACCGTATTAGCTTTCCAAAAAATCCGCCAAAACAAAAGAATCCGTTGGGAAAATTGCTATTGGGGAATAGGCATTGGAATTCTCAATTTTGGAAACATATTGTTCTATTTAAAAGCTCATAAAGCACTTACAGACAAACCTACTACTGTATTTGCCGCTATGAATATGGGCGTTATTGTTTTAGGTAGTCTAGCAGGTACACTACTCTTCAAAGAAAAACTATCAAAATGGAATTTTTTCGGAATTGTACTGGCTATTGTAGCCATCTTATTCATTACATTATCACAATTATAGCAACTAATTTATTTTTTTTCGGGTGCAATTAGATTAATTTATTGCCAACATAAAAAATATCAATACGTCATAATTGCACAATTGAAATTATTTTTATAATTTGCAAGGAATATAAAAATGTGAATTTATGACAAATATTACGCGTTTATTTGACTTTCCGTATTACCAATTGGAAAAATACAATTTACCAGATGCTTTGGTAACCAAATATGATGGCGAATGGATTAAGACATCTACCCAAGAATATCTAGATAAAGCCAACGCGCTTTCAAGAGGTCTACTTCGATTAGGAGTAAATAAAAATGATAAAATTGCCATTATTTCATCCAACAACAGAACGGAATGGCACATGACCGATATTGGAGTGTTGCAAACCGGTGCACAAACGGTTCCGTTATATCCTACAATTTCATCGGAAGATTACGAATACATCTTGAATCACTCAGAGTCAAGTTATTGCTTTGTTTCCGATCAAGAAGTTTATGATAAACTAATTGCGGTGCAAAAAAACATACCCAACTTAAAAGAAATTTTTTCATACAACACTATTAAAGGTTGTAAAAGTTGGACAGAAGTATTGGAGTTAGGTGCTGACACCTCCAATCAAGATGTAGTTGAAGATCGTAAAAACAATGTTTCAGCTACAGATTTAGCTACTATTATTTATACATCTGGTACTACAGGAAGACCAAAAGGCGTAATGCTCACGCATCAAAATATTGTTTCCGATGTGTTGATGAGTGCTCCAAGAGTACCCCTTCGCGCCGGTGATACGAGAGCCTTAAGTTTCTTACCAATCTGTCACATTTTTGAACGAATGTTGACTTACCTGTATCAATACTATGGTATTTCTATCTATTTTGCCGAAAGTATTGAAAAAATTTCTGACAACTTAAAAGAAGTACACCCACATGTAATGTCTGTTGTACCAAGACTTCTTGAAAAGGTTTATGATAAAATTTATGCTAAAGGAGCCGATTTGACTGGAATTAAAAAACGTTTATTCTTCTGGGCTTTAGATTTAGGTATGGACTTCAAACCTTATGGAGAAAATGGGGCTTGGTATGAATTCAAATTAAAAATTGCACGTAAGCTTATTTTTTCAAAATGGCAAGAAGGCTTGGGTGGCGAATTAGAATTATTGGTTTGCGGAAGTGCTGCACTACAAACCCGTTTGTCTAAAGTTTTTTGTGCTGCAGGAATTCCAGTTATGGAAGGATACGGTCTTACTGAAACCTCTCCTGTAATCTCTGTGAATGATATGAGAAACAAAGGATTTAGAGTAGGATCTGTTGGAAAAGTTTTAGATGGCGTTACGGTTAAAATTGCTGAGGACGGAGAAATATTATGCCAAGGTTCTAACGTGATGGTTGGATACTATAAAGATGAAGAACAAACCAATGAAGTAATCAAAGACGGTTTTTTCCATACGGGTGACATTGGTGAATTTGATGCGGATGGTTTCTTAAAAATTACTGATCGTAAAAAAGAAATGTTTAAAACATCTGGTGGTAAATATATTGCGCCGCAAATGTTGGAAAATCATTTCAAACAATCTCGTTTTATCGAACAAATAATGGTTATCGGTGATGGTGAAAAAATGCCCGCAGCTTTTATTCAACCTAGTTTTGAATTTTTAACTGAATGGTCACATCGAAAAGGAATCAATCTTGGTGCTACTCCTGAAAAAATGATTACAAATGAAGTAGTCATCAAACGCATACAAAAAGAGATAGATGCAATTAACGAACGTTTTGGTAATTGGGAAAAGGTAAAACGCTTTGAACTAACCTCGGATGTTTGGTCTATCGATGGTGGACACCTTACCCCAACGATGAAATTGAAGCGTAAAATAATTGTAGAAAAATACAAAGATTTATATGCTAAGATTTATAACTAACACTATTAAAACTCCTCAGGGAGTTTTTTTTATTTAAAAAATTGTTAATTAATTAAAATACTATGCGT
>NZ_JBILKB010000001.1:0-48900 GCF_044376915.1 Flavobacterium sp. | reverse complement strand
GCCACAAAGATTTGTTAGAGGCGATTGATTCGCTTTCTGAAAATCATAAATCCGTTTTTAACCTTTATATTATTGATGGTTTTTCACACCTTGAAATTAGCAAACTATTAAATATATCCGTTGGAACTTCTAAATCAAGTTTATCAAGAGCAAGAAAAAATATTCAAGAATTTCTTTTTGAAAAACTTTCTTTCCATTCAAAAGAGAAAAAGAAAAAACGAATAATTGCTTTTTTATTATTTTTAGGATTTGGAAACCAACTTTTTGCCAATTATTACAAAAAAACCTTTTCTGGTTTTGAGATTTCACCAAAAAATGATTTTAATCCGCATAAAAAATGCGATAACTTAGACTTAATTTTGGTTAATACGTCTGTTTTTCGAACTAAAATATTAAAATTTATCATTCTTTTTACAGGCTTAGTTTCATTGATTATATTTTTCTTATATAATAACTCAACACCTAAAATAATACAAGAAACTAAAAAAGATAAAATTATAAATACTATTACCACAAAAGACTCAATACATTTATCAAATGAATTGAAAACTTCGGAAAAAAAGCAGGTGGAAATTGAAGAAAATAAGCCGTTGTTAAATATAAATACGTTTGAAAAAAAGGATTCAACAGCCAATGCTCAAACGCCAAAAGTAGTGGTAATTAAAAAACAAATTGTTAAAAAAGATACGGTTTATGTGGAAAAGGAATAATTGTTTTTTCTGGTTTTTACTTCTTTTTCAACTTGGCTTTTCTCAAGACAAAAAGGTTGACACAGTATATATTTATGAAGAAGTAATCATTAGAGATACTGTTTTTATTGAAAAACCTTTAGCTAAAATAAAAGTTGATAAAGTAATCTTAAACAAAGGAATAAAAGGAAGCAAACCAAGCATTACCCTAATTCAAAATAAACAAAAAACAATTGTTTCTGCAGACACTTTAATAATCAAACAATTCAAAAATAATATTTTCTCAAATTTAGATTATAGTTTAAAACTTAACACTGGTATAACTTCTGTTAGTTTATTAAAAGAATTTGAAATAAAAAACCAACCTTTTTTAAGTTTTGGATTGTTAGTAAAAAAGAAATTATTTAATTCGAATTTTTCGATTGGTACTGGATTTGAAACTTCTTTTTTATTAGATGTTGGAACACAAAGTAAAGCTAATTCTGAATCAGATTTATCGGGTTATTATTTCACAAATGATGGCAGCCCAAAATTGTTTGAAAGCATAAATGCAAATGGTTTTCAATTACAAGTGCCGCTTTTGTTTTTTTGGAAAATAAATACGTTTACACCTTCGGTAGGTGTTTTTGGTACATACAGTAAATACCAAGCAAAATTTATGGGTTCTAGTGGAAATTTGCCCCTACAATTTGATGAAACGCAAACTTTTAACGCTAATGCTATTTACATTGGCTATTTAGCTCAATTAGAATATTCTTTACATAAAAAGTGGTCTGTTGGAGTAAATTACTCATTTGCTTCGGCTAAAAAATTAGTGTTTCGTCGTGACGATGAATCTTTTGCAATATCAAAAAAACAGACGCAAACCACATTTGGAATTGGTTTACGTTATACTTTTTTGTATTAAAAGATCATCGTCAACTGAATTCGTTTTCTCGCTTCGTCCACCTCAACAACTTTAACTTGAACGTGTTGGTGCATTTTTACCACTTCGTTTACATCGGCAACATAGCCTTCTTTCAGTTGGGAAATATGAACCAATCCGCTTTCCTTAATTCCTACATCTACAAAACAACCAAATGCGGTGATGTTGTTTACAATTCCAGGCAATAGCATGCCTGCTCTTAAATCTTTTATGGTTTTAACATTAGGGTCAAATTCAAAAACTTTAGCCGCCTTTCTAGGGTCCAAACCTGGTTTTTCCAACTCTTTAATAATATCTTTTAATGTCAATATTCCTATTTCGGGCGTACTGTAATTTTCAGGTTGGATTTGGGCTATTTGTTCTTTGTTGGCAATTAATTCGGTCGTTTTAATACCTAAATCTTTAGCTATTTTTTCTACGATTGCATACGCTTCTGGATGTACTGCCGAATTATCTAACGGATTTTTACCGTCTTTAATACGAATAAACGCTGCAGCTTGTTGGTACGCTTTTTCGCCCAAACGTGGCACTTTTTTCAATTGTTTTCTGTCTTCAAAAGGGCCGTTTTCTGAACGAAAGGCAACAATGTTTTCTGCTATTTTTTCTCCAATGCCCGAAACATAACTCAACAACGATTTACTGGCGGTGTTGATGTTTATGCCCACAGAGTTTACACAGCTCATTACCGTAATATCGAGAGCTTGTTGCAACTTGGTTTGGTCTACATCGTGTTGGTATTGTCCCACACCTATAGATTTTGGGTCAATTTTTACCAATTCGGCTAAGGGGTCGGAAAGGCGGCGTCCAATAGATACCGAGCCCCGAACCGTTACATCATAATTTGAAAATTCTTCCCGAGCAATTTTACTTGCGGAATATACAGAAGCTCCGGCCTCAGAAACTACAAAAACTTGAACGGGCCTATCAAAAGCGATTTTCTTAATAAAAAATTCGGTTTCGCGCGAAGCGGTTCCGTTTCCAATAGAAATGGCTTCAATGTTGTATGCATTTACCATAGAACGAATTTTTTTCAACGCCATGGTCGTATCGTTTTGTGGCGCATGAGGGTAAATGGTTTCGTTGTGTAATAAATCGCCTTTTTCATCCAAACAAACCACTTTACAACCCGTTCGATAGCCTGGATCGATGGCTAAAATTCGTTTTTCACCTAAAGGGGGCGCCAACAACAACTGACGTAAATTTTCGGAAAACACATCAATCGCTTTGCTGTCGGCTTTCGCTTTGGCTTCTTGCATAGTTTCGTTAGAAATAGCCGGTTCTAACAAGCGTTTATAACTGTCTTTTATGGCCAATTCTAGATGTGCCGTTGCTTCCGACTGTTTGTTTTTTATGGTGTTTTCAATCATGAAATCGATTGCTTCTTCTTTTTCGATGGTAACATTTAATTTCACGAAACCTTCTGCTTCGGCACGCAACATGGCTAATAATCGGTGAGAAGGTGCTTTTGAAAGGGATTCTTCCCAATCAAAATATTGCTTGAATTTTTGAGCCGCTTCGTCGTCTTTTTTCGTCTTAACTACTTTTGTGGAAATCATCGCTTTTCGTTGGAACAAGCGGCGTAAATTTTTACGAATAAAGATAGTTTCATTAATCCATTCGGCAATAATATCGCGAGCGCCTTGTAACGCTTCGTCTTCGTTTTTTACGTTTGCATTCAAGTATTTCGATGCCAAAAACTCAAGATCATCATTTTTTTGAGACATTATTATTTTTGCTAAAGGCTCTAATCCGTTTTCACGAGCTACATCGGCTTTTGTTTTTTTCTTCTTCTTATACGGCAAATACAAATCTTCCAATTCTTGCAAATCAAAACTGTTTTCAATTTTGGATTTCAATTCGGGCGAAAGGGCGTTTTGCTCTTCAATCGCTTTTAAAATACTTTCTTTTCGCTTAACGATTTCCTCAAATTGCTTGTTTAATTTTGAAATTGCTTCGATTTGAACCTCATCTAAATTGCCGGTTTGGTCTTTTCGATACCGCGAAATAAACGGAATCGTACAATCTTCTGAAAGTAATTGAATCGTGGCTTCAATGCTTTTTACAGCAATATTGGTTTGGTTTTGTATGAATTGGATGTGGTTCATGATGGAATTAATTTGGCTACTAAAATACTATCTTTGAATAAAAATATGTGTCTATGGAACCAATATTGTTGTATTTATTGCTAATAAATTTATTCACGCTAATTATTTGGGGTTATGACAAACAAATGGCTAAAAAAAACAGCCAACGAATTTCAGAAATGCGCTTGTTGTTGCTTGTTTTTTTTGGTGGTTTTTTAGGCGGTATTTTAGGAATAGTGATTTTTAGACACAAAATAGCCAAACGAATTTTTATATTAAAATTTACAGGGGTCGCTGTTCTTCAGTTGGTCCTTTTACGTTTTGTTCTAAGAATATTGTGGGAGTAATTTTAGTCCTGAACAATAAAATCTTTAGGATCTTCTTTTTTGAATTCGGGCTGAATGGTAATGTGGTTGATACCAAAATTTTGGAACAAGACCAATTCTATACGGTGCAATACCTCGTCAAATTGTGTCAAAGAAAAATCTTCCGGGCAATCTAAATGGGCTTCTAGGTGAATTTCTTCTTCGTTTAAATGCCACACGTGTATATGGTGTAACTTTCCAGCACCGGATACTTTATGCACTTCTCTAACAATTTCTTTAATATCAATATGTTCTGGTGTAAACAGCATTAACATTTTAGTTGCCTTACTGATCAAATCAAAACCCACAACAATTAAGTAAATAGCAATTAAAATCGTCATCACGCTATCAACCCAATACCAGCCATAAAACTTCATCAACAATCCGCCTACCAAAACCGCTATAGAAGCCATCATATCAGTAAGTAAATGCAAATAGGCTGATTTCATATTTAAATTATGATCGGCATCTTTTTTTAATAAAATCACCGACAAACCATTGACTACAATACCAAGGGTAGCCAACCAAATTACTAAATCTGATTTGATATCGTGGGGATGGATAAAACGTTCAATAGCACCATATATTAAAATAAAAGCAACAATAATTAAAGTGGCTGCATTTACAAAAGCCGCAATTAATTCGGCTCGTTTTAATCCGAAGGTTTGATCAATGGAAGCTTTTCTTCTAGATAATTTGTTGGCAACTAAACTAAACACCAAAGAAAGCACATCTGAAAAATTATGTAGAGCATCTGAGATTAAAGCCAAACTACCCGAAAGAATCCCACCCACAATTTGTGCTATTGTAATAAGTAAATTCAATAAGATAGAATAGACTAAATTTTTAGCTTTTACTTCGTGTTTTTCTATAGGAATGGGATCGTGGATCATAAATTGAATTATTTACAAGCGATTTTATGGACACGATTAGCGTGTCTTCCGCCTTCAAAAAGAGTGGTTAAAAAAGTCTCAACCATTTCAACTGCTTGTTGGATGGAAGTATATCGAGCTGGAATACTTATAATATTTGCGTCGTTATGTTGGCGTGCTAGTGATGCGATTTCTTTTGTCCAACATAATGCCGCGCGGATATCTTGGTGTTTGTTTACCGTCATAGCAATACCATTTCCAGAACCACAAATAACAATCCCAAAATCTGCTTTTTTACTTTCTACGTCATACGCTACGGCGTGACCAAAATCGGGATAATCCACACTATCAAAAGTGTCTGTTCCGTGGTTATAAACCGTATGCCCTTTTTCTTCTAAATAGTAAACAATTGCTTTTTTATAATCTGGACCAGCGTGGTCGTTTCCAATAGCTATTTTCATACTGTTTGTGTTGTTTGTTTTTACAAAATTACTAAAGTTAATAGTAGTTCTTACGTAGGTTGTTTGTTTTTTGATACTTTTATAAGTAAAGTGTTTGTTTTCAAAGAATTATATAATAAAATTAAGTAAATCATAGGGATTGTTAATTATATTTTGTAATTCGTTGATAATCAGATAATCTTGATTTAACAGCAACTGTTAACAACTTTGGATAGAAAATAAGAACTTTTTTAAGGTTGTATTAAAATAATTTGTAATCCAAAATAGAAATTTTAAAAACAAGATTAGTTGTTGTTTTTTATGGATAAATTATCAATAGAAATTACTAGTTTATCAACATAAATAACAAGTAAAAGTTATTTACAAAAAGAGAATAAATAACATTATAAACAGTTGTTGATAATCTAAATTATTTTTTATTTTTTTACTTAAAATTCAACTTGTTAGCTATTTTACTTTCTGTTAATTAAATTGTATAAGTAGTTATAACTTTAAAACACACCTCCTTTAAAAAAACTTATGCTAGCTATTAACACCCTATAATCATCATCATAAATTTAAATTTAATTAAAAATTATTTTTGTTGTTTTTAATAAATGTTGAAAACTTTAATAGATTCAAATTTGTTATTTTTTGGTTAATTCTGATTTATGATTTCTAATTTCTAATTTCTTCTTCGTAACTTTAAACAATTATTAGAAAAGATACAATGAGTAAGAAACCAAAAAAAATAGGAAATAAACCAAAAGATTTTACTGCACAACTTTATAAAATACTCTCCAAAGAACCTTCAAAATCCTATAACTACAAACAAATTGCTGCCATATTAGAACTTTCTGATACCAAAAGTAGAAATGAAATAATAAGGGATTTAAAAATACTAAAAGCGCAAGATAAAATTCATGAAACCGAGATAGGAAAATACCAAATAATTTCTAAAGCAGAATATTACGAAGGAATTATAGACATGACTTCTCGAAAAAACGGTTATTTTGTTTGTGATGATTTAGAAGATGATGTTTTTGTTCCGTTTATTAATTTAAACCATGCTTTAGATGGCGATAAAGTGAAAGCTTATATTTACAATAGAAGAAGTTCTCGCAAACCAGAAGCAGAAGTATTAGAAATATTAGAACGAAAGAAAACAGAATTTGTTGGGGTAATTGATATTCAAAAAAACTTTGCTTTTGTTACAACTGCCAACGCTAAAATGTACACTGATATTTTTATTCCTAAAAATAAAATTAATGAAGCAGAACATGGAGATGTTGTTTTAGTACATCTAGAAGATTGGCCTAAAAAAGCTGATTCTCCTTTCGGTTCTGTACTAAAAGTATTAGGAAAACCAGGTGAACACAATACCGAAATTCACGCCATTTTAGCCGAATATGGATTACCCTATGATTTTCCAATTGAAGTAGAAGCGTATGCTAGTAAAATAGATACTTCAATTACAGAAGAAGAAATAAAAAAACGTCGCGATATGCGTGATGTTTTAACTTTTACCATCGATCCAAAAGATGCAAAAGATTTTGATGATGCCTTATCGTTTCAAGAATTGGATAATGGAAATTTTGAAATAGGCGTTCATATTGCCGATGTTTCGCATTATTTACAAGAAGGAACAATTTTAGATGATGAAGCGTATAACAGAGCAACTTCTGTATATTTAGTTGACAGAGTAGTACCTATGTTACCTGAAGTTTTATCCAACTTTGCGTGTTCGTTACGTCCACATGAAGAAAAATATACATTTTCAGCTGTTTTTCAATTAGACAATAAAGCAGAAGTAGTGGATTCGTGGTTTGGTCGAACGGTAATTTATTCCGATCAACGTTTTGCATACGAAGAAGCACAAAATATTATAGAGACGAAGTCAGCTGTAATTCCAGCTGAAATTTCATTAACTGGAAGTGAATATATCGTTCCAAAACCAATAGTTGATGCTACTTTAATAATGGATGAATTAGCTAAAATACTGCGTAGAAAAAGAATGGCAGCTGGAGCTATTTCATTTGATAAAGTAGAAGTAAAATTTAATTTAAATGAAGCAGCAGAACCTGTAGGTGTATACTTTAAACAAAGTAAAGATGCAAATCATTTGATTGAAGAATTCATGTTGTTAGCGAATAGAAAAGTAGCGGAATTTATTGGAAAACAAAAGAAAACATTCATTTATAGAATTCACGATGAACCAAATGAAGATAAATTAATAAATCTTCAAACTGTGATTGCTAAGTTTGGATATTCAATTAATTTCCGTTCTAAAAAAGACATTTCGAGTTCGTTGAATAACTTGCTTACTGAAGTCCAAGGTAAAAAAGAACAAAATTTAGTCGATACACTTACTATTAGAAGTATGAGTAAGGCAGCGTATTCTACTGAAAATATTGGTCATTATGGATTAGCATTTGATTATTACAGTCATTTTACTTCGCCAATTCGTCGTTATCCAGATGTTATGGCACACCGTTTGTTACAACACTACATCGATGGTGGAAAAAGTGCAAATGAAGAGGATTATGAAGTAAAATGTGAGCATTCATCTCAAATGGAAGCATTAGCAGCTCAAGCTGAAAGAGATTCTGTAAAATACATGCAAGTAAAATACATGCAAGATCATAAAGATCAGGAGTTTTTAGGGGTTATTTCAGGGGTAACTGAATGGGGAATTTATGTAGAAATAATAGAAAATAAATGTGAAGGTATGTGTAGAATTCGTGAAATTAGAGATGATTATTATACCTTTGACGACAAACAATATGCTTTAGTAGGTGAAGTTTCTAAAAATATTTTACAATTAGGTGATGAAGTTTACGTTACAGTAAAAAACGCTGATTTAGTAAAAAAACAATTGGATTTTCATTACGTAAAGAAAAGAGAGTAATATTTTAAAAAAAATAAATAACTTATAGTTAATTAATAAATATGAAAAAAATAATTTATAGTTTATTGTTAATGAGTTCATTAACGTATGCACAAACCGAAAAAAACGTAGGTGATTTTACAAAAGTAACCGCTTTTGATAAAATAGATGTCAATCTAATTGCTGCTTCAGAAAATAAAGTGGTATTAACAGGTGCTCATTCAAATGAAGTAGAATTAGTTAATAAAAACGGGGAATTAAAAATAAGAATGCCTTTAACAAAAATGTTGTCGGGTTATTCGGTTTCTGCTACCGTTTATTATAAAAAAATTGAAGCTGTTGAAGCAAATGAAGGAAGTAGAATTACTTCAAAAGATACAATTTCTGTTTTAAATTTTGATGTGATTTGTAAAGAAGGATCTGATATTAAACTCACTAATCTTCAAGCTGATCGTTTACAAATTCGTGTTTCACAAGGAAGTATTGTGACGATTATTGGTACCGTTAAAAATCAAGATGTTTTATCAAATTCAGCCGGAAAATATGACGGTCAAGATTGTAAAACCCAACAAACAGCAGTTACTGTAAATGCTGGTGGAATAGCTGAAGTAAACGCGACTGATATAGTAAATGCAAAAACAAGAGCTGGAGGAGAAATTACTATTTATGGAAATCCAAAAAAAGTAATTGAACAAAGTGTTGTTGGAGGAACAATAAAACAAGTAAAATAATAGAAATAAGTGTTCAATTTTTAGTTGGGAGTTTTTTTGTAAATTCGTATATTATTGAACATCCTAAATACTAATAACTGAATATTAAACACTTGATTATACAAGATATTTTAGCGGCTATTCCTTGGGGTTTTTTACTTGCTATTTCCATTGGTCCTGGTTTTTTTGTATTATTAGAAACCAGTATAACTAAAGGATTTAAAGCTGCATTTACCTTAGATTGTGGTATTATATTTAGTGATATCATTTTTATTTTAATTGCTTATTTTGCTTCCAATCAAATTTTAGCACAATTTAAAGATAATCCTAATTTATATATTATTGGTGGATCAATCATGTCGGTGTATGGTGTGATATCCTACATTCAACTGAAGAAAAAATTCGATATTGAAGAAGATAAGGATATAGATGATATTCCCAACAATAATTATTTAGGGTTGTTTTTTAAAGGCTTTTTCTTAAATGTAATCAATATTGGTATTTTAGGTTTTTGGATGATGGTCATCATCACACAAGGTCCTCGTCTACAAATGGTGCCATCCCGAGTTTTCACCTTTTTTGTAGCAACTTTATTTTTTTATCTAGCTATTGATGTGGTAAAAATTATCTTAGCCAAACAACTAAAACACCGTCTAACACCTGTAAATATTTACAAAATAAAAAGAGTGATTAGTTTTATTTTAATCATTTTTGGAGTGTTCTTTTTATTACAAGGCGTATTTCCTGGTTTTAAAGAAAAAGTTGTACACGAAATAGAAGTAACCCGTTAATTTAAAAAATAAAAAAACCTCCTAATTTCTTAGAAGGTTTTGAGGCATCGTCCGGATTCGAACCGGAGTAGACGGTTTTGCAGACCGCTGCCTAGCCGCTCGGCCACGACGCCATTGTTTGAACGGACTGCAAATTTACATTTTATTTCCTCTTTTCCAAAAATAATAACTATTTATTAAGTAGAAATAATTCGTTTTTAAGTTTACTTTTGCAACACAATTTAGTCTATTAGTTATGAAGAATTTACGTTTTCTAAAACCGATAATCAGTTATTTTAGTGTTGGATTAACCATAACAACCTTGAGTAGAATACTTTTGTTTTTAATTTTTAAAGAACGGGTAGTTGAAAACGAAAATTTTAGCCAATTATTTGTTATTGGTTTGCGATTTGATATTATTCTATTAAGTTATACCGCATTTATTCCAACACTACTAATTTTATTACTTCCCGAAACCATTTTACAAAAGATCAAAAAATTTATAAACCTATATTTTCTTTTCTTTTTATTCTTGTTTTTTTTGATGGAATTAGCAACACTTGATTTTATCAAGCAATACGATACACGTCCTAACAGGTTGTTTTTAGATTATTTAATTTATCCTAAAGAAGTAATAGGAACCTTATTAAAAAGCTATTTACCTTCTTTAATTATTTCTGCTATTTTAATAAATAGCACCCTTTATTTTGCCATTAATTACGGTAAAAAATTATTTTATCCCGTGGCAGGTAATTACAAAACTAAAATAATATGGTTCCCTGTAATTACTTTCTTGTTGTTTTTTGGAGCCAGAGGTAGTTTAACATCAAAACGCCCAATAAATGCAAGTAATGCGATTTTTTGTTCGGATCAAATGACCAATTCCTTAGGATTAAATTCATTGTATACCGTAGCTTTTGCCGCTTATTCTATAAAAAGTGAAGGTGATGTAAAAAAGTACGGAAAAATGGATGAGTTGGAAGCATATTCAAGAGTAAAAAAATACATGGATATTTCTGAATTTACTTCAATTGGTAATCCTTTTTTACATACCGTAACTCCAGATACTTTACAACCCAAGTATAATGTAGTTGTTTTTTTACAAGAAAGTCTAGGTGCTGAATATGTAGGTTGCTTGAATGGTTTACCATTAACACCAGAATTTGATAAATTAAGTAAAGAAGGCTTGTTGTTTACGAAGCTATATTGTACAGGAACCAGAAGTGTTCGGGGTATTGAACAGGTTACCTCTGGCTTTTTACCTAATCCTTCTGAGAGTGTTGTAAAATTAAGCGGTTCACAACAAGGCTTTTTCACTTTAGCCGAAGCTTTTGGAAAACAAAATTACGACACCAGTTTTATATATGGTGGCATGGCAAATTTTGATAATATGGCTTCCTTTTTCAATGGAAACGGATTTAAAAATATTATTGATGAAACCGATTTTGACGCCGATGGAAAGAAATATGCTATGAAAGGAACTTGGGGATATTGTGACGAAGATTTAGCAATAAAAGCCAATGATTATTTCAAATCATTAGGAAGTAAGCCGTTCTTTTCTCTGATGTTTTCCACCTCTAATCATGAACCTTTTGAGTTTCCTGACGGCAGAATAAAATTGCACGAAAAACCAAAAAATACCGTAAATAATGCTATGAAATATGCCGATTTTTCTATCGGAAAATTCTTTGAGTTGGCTAAAAAAGAGACCTATTTTAAAAACACTATTTTTGTAGTAATTGCCGATCACAACACAAGAACTTATGGAAAAAGCTTGGTACCTATTAACAAATTTCATATTCCAGCATTAATTATTGCGCCCAACATAAAGAAAGGAACAATCCATGACCAATTGGCCAGTCAAATGGATATTCCTTCTACGGTTTTGGCTTTATCAGGAATCACAACAAAATCACCAATGCCCGGACGTAATTTGATAAAATTACCCAAAGGAACTAAAGGACGAAGCATAATGTTGTTTCATGAAACCTATGCGTTTCGAGTTGAAAACGATGTTATTATTATGAATCCGAATACCAAACCATTACAGTTTAAAGTAAAAAGTGACACCGAATTAATTCCAGCACCCTTAAATGAAGAATTAGCTAAAGATGCCTTGGCTCATATTGTAGCTTCGAGTAATTTATACAAAAAAAGAGCGTATAAAATAGAGTAATTGTCGTTATAAATTTTTTTCTTTTGTATTATCTAGCATGATTGAAATTAAGAAAGAAAAAACGCTTAATTTCTAAAAGCTTCCATTTCAACAGTAACTGCTTCTACATCGCCGCCAATAGGAGGATTTTGTTTTGAAACTGCTACTTTAATTCGCGATACGGAAGGGATTTCCGCAAAACATCGGGTAATAATTCGCTGACCTACATGCTCTAACAACTTAGACCGAATAGCCATTTCGTCCACTACAATTTTATGCAGGTCCACATAATCTACTGTATCCAATAATTCATCAGTTGCAGCTGATTTACGTAAATCAGTTTTTACTTCTAAATCCACTCGGTAATCCGATCCTATTTTTGCTTCTTCAGCTAAACAACCGTGATAAGAGAAAGTCCTTATGTTTTGTAATTTAATGGTTCCCATGATTTTTTAGTTTCAAGTTTAAGATTTTATTGGTTCTAGGTTGTTTTCTTTATCCAAAGTTACATAAAACCTCAAACTTTTAAACTTGAAACTTGAAACATTTTCTATCTTTGCATAAAAGATAGAAAAATAATGTCAACAGAAGATAAATCATTGAATTTTATAGAACAAATCATTGAAGAAGATTTAAAAAATGGTTTGGACCAAAATAAATTACGTTTTCGATTTCCACCTGAACCGAACGGATATTTACATGTTGGTCATGCGAGCGCCATTTGTTTAAACTTTGGTCTAGGCATCAATTACAAAGCACCTGTAAACCTTCGTTTTGACGACACCAATCCTTCAAAAGAAGAACAAGAGTATGTAGACGCCATCAAACGCGATGTAGAATGGTTGGGTTTTCAATGGGATAAAGAATGTTATGCTTCGGATTATTTCCAACAATTGTATGATTGGGCTGTGGAATTAATTAAAAAAAATAAAGCCTATGTTGATAGTCAAACTTCAGAAGAAATGGCACAACAAAAAGGAACACCCACACAACCCGGCACCGACTCACCATACAGAAACCGTTCTGTTGATGAGAATTTGGATTTATTCACACGCATGAAGAACGGAGAATTCGAAAAAGGAACGCATGTTTTGCGCGCTAAAATTTCTATGGGAGCTAATAACATGTTAATGCGTGATCCTATTATTTATCGTATTATGCACGCACACCATCATAGAACAGGTAACGATTGGTGTATTTATCCAATGTATGATTGGGCACATGGCGAAAGTGATTATTTAGAGCAAATTTCTCATTCATTTTGTACACTAGAATTTTTGCCACATAGAGAATTATATGATTGGTTTTTGAATCAAATTTATGACTCCACAAAAGTGCGTCCAAAGCAAAGAGAGTTTGCTAGAAGAAATTTATCGCATACCGTGGTTTCCAAAAGAAAGTTATTACAATTAGTAGAAGAAAATCATGTTACAGGTTGGGATGACCCACGGATGAGTACGATTTCAGGAATGAGAAGACGTGGCTATACCCCAACTTCCATTCGGAATTTTGCCAATACCATCGGAATTGCAAAACGGGATAATTTAATTGACGTGTCGCTTTTAGAGTTTTGTGTGCGTGAAGATTTAAACAAAATAGCACCTCGTGTAATGGCGGTTTTAGACCCTGTAAAATTAGTAATTACTAATTATCCAGAAGGTCAAGAAGAATGGTTAGAAGCTGAGAACAACCCAGAAGAAGCAATAATGACTTATAGAAAAGTTCCTTTTTCTAAAGAATTATACATTGAAAGAGAAGATTTTCAAGAAGAGGCACATAAGAAATTTTTTCGTTTAACACTAGGAACCGAAGTTCGATTGAAAAATGCCTATATCATTAAAGGTGAATCGGTTGTAAAAGATGCTAATGGAAATATTACCGAAATTCACGCTACTTATGACGTTGATTCAAAATCAGGAAGCGGTACAGAAGCGAGCCAAAGAAAGGTAAAAGGAACCATTCATTGGGTTTCTACTGCTCACGCTAAAGAAGCTGAGGTGCGAGTATACGACCGATTGTTTACCCATGAAAGTCCAGATAAAGACAAAGAAGCCGATTTTAAAACATTTATTAACCAAAATTCCTTAAAAGTTATTACGGGTTACGTAGAACCAAGTTTGGTTACTTCAAAAGAATTGGATCATTTTCAATTCCAACGTTTGGGATATTTTTGTGTCGACCGCGATTCAACCGCAGAAAAATTAGTTTTTAATAAAACAGTTGGGCTAAGAGATACTTGGGCAAAAATTTCAGAACAATAAAAAAGTATTTAGAATTTTGTATTAAGAATTACGATTTCAAACCTACTAGGTATTTCCTTGTAGGTTTTTTTATTTTCATAAAACAGAAACTTGCACAACTTTCCCAAAGAAAAAAACTATTAGTAAAAGCTATTAACTTTGACTTCAAAATAAATAAAATCTTTTTAAAACAGCTTTCATAAGTGAGTTATATAAAGAAATCTTTTTGTAGCAATGTGATTTTATATAGTTATTAAAAAAGGTGGCTAAAATCGCACGATTTTAATTTTTGAGTATAAAAAAACCGCCAATGATAGAAAATTGACGGTTTTTAATTTTTTAAAATAATTTTATGCTTCGCTGGTATCGGAAGGATTAAAATCGGTTGCCGTATGGTCATTTTTTTTCTTGACACGTTTCGGTTGGTTTTTCATGGTTTCCCCAATTTGATTACTTGCGGTAAAACTCGCCACCATATTATTTAACATATCACTACCCGCTTGTGGAGAATTAGGCAACAATATTAAGTTTGAATTGGTATCGGCTCCAATAGCTTGTAGCGTATCATAATGTTGGGTTACGACAATTAATGCTGATGCTTCTTGAGAATTTATACCAACATTGTTTAACACTTCAACACTCTCTACAAGTCCGCGCGCAATTTCTCTTCGTTGGTCTGCAATACCTTGTCCCTGTAGTTTTTTACTTTCAGCTTCCGCTTTTGCTTTTGCAACAATTCTAATGCGCTGTGCTTCCGATTCAAATTCTGCTGCTGTTTTTTCACGATCTGCAGCATTGATTCGGTTCATCGCATTTTTTACTTGAATATCCGGATCAATATCCGTTACTAAGGTGTTAATGATGTCATAACCATACGCCATCATGGATTCGTTTAATTCACGTTTTACCGCAATAGCAATGTCGTCTTTTCTTAAAAAAACATCATCTAAAATTAATTTAGGAACTTCGGCACGCACCACGTCAAAAACATAAGCTGTAATTTGATCGTGTGGGTATTCTAATTTGTAGAACGCCTCGTAAACCTTACTTTGAATAACGTTAAACTGCACCGAAACTTTCATTTTAATAAATACGTTGTCTTTAGTTTTCGTTTCAATAATAACGTCTAATTGTTGAATTCTAAGATTTACTCTTCCAGCAATGCGATCAATTACAGGAATTTTTAATTGCAAACCAGAACTTCTAATGCTTGTGAATTTTCCAAATCGCTCGATTACAACAGCTGTTTGCTGTTTTACCGTAAAGAAGGAAGAAAAAAGAATAACTAAACCAATGAAAACAATAGGAAACATGATAAAATCCATAATTTGTAGTTTTTAAAATTTTTAATTATACGCTGCATTTCTTAAAAAGTTACACCACTTATGAAATAAAAAAGTCCCTGAATTTCAGGGACTTTGCTTTTATAAACTTGAGATTGCTTTTTCAATCCGTTTGATGGTTTCTGTTTTACCAATCATTTCTATAATATCAAATAAATGAGGTCCTTTAAGCGCACCAACCAAACTCAGTCTGAGCGGTTGCATTACTTTTCCCATTCCAATTTCGTGGGTTGTCATCCAGTTTTTTAATTCGGTTTCAATGCTAGCGGATGTAAAATCTTCTATTTTTTCCAATTCGGAGATCACTTGTTGCATTAATCCTGGTGTTTCTTCTTTCCAGTTTTTTGCGGCTTTGTCGTCGTAAGATGTTGGCGCCTCAAAGAAATAATCGGCTAAATCCCATAATTCATTTACAAAATGCGCTCTTTCTTTAATTAATGAGACTACTCTTTCCAAATCCATTACCGAAGAAACACCTCTTTTTTCTAATGCCTCAGAAAAACTTTTAGCTAGTTCTTTATCACTTTTCCCTATTAAATACTGATGATTAAACCATTTGTTTTTTTCAGGATCAAATTTTGCTCCGGCTTTGTGAATGCGGTTTAGATCAAATTTTGCCACCAATTCTTCCAAAGAAAAAATTTCTTGTTCGGTGCCATCATTCCAGCCTAATAACGCTAAAAAGTTGATTACGGCTTCGGGGAAAAATCCAGCTTCTTTATAGCCGTTTGACGTTCCTTCTGCAGTTGTCCACTCTAAAGGAAAAACAGGAAATCCCATTTTATCGCCATCGCGTTTGCTTAATTTTCCGTTTCCAATAGGTTTTAAAATCAAAGGTAAATGTGCAAATTCTGGAGCGTTCCAACCAAACGCTTTGTATAATAAATAGTGTAAAGGCAAACTTGGTAACCATTCTTCACCTCGGATGACGTGTGTGGTTTCCATTAAATGATCATCCACAATATTCGCTAAATGATAGGTTGGCATTCCATCTGATTTGAACAATACTTTATCGTCTAATAAATTCGTGTCAAATTTAATATTGCCTCTAATGATGTCTTGTAGTTCTAAAACTTCATTCACGGGTGTTTTAAAACGAATGACATACTGTTCTTCATTTTCTAAGCGTTCGGCAACTTTTTCCCGTGAAACTGTCAACGAATTGTCCATTTGCTCTCTTACAGTATGATTGTAAATAAAGGTGTTTCCGATGGCCTCTGCATCTTTACGCATAGCGTCTAAACTTTCAGCAGTATCAAATGCATAATACGCCCAACCTGAAGCAATCAATTGGTCGGCATATTGTTGGTATATTGCTTTTCGTTCGCTTTGACGATAGGGCCCAAATTTTTCGTTCTTTCCAATGGTTTCATCTGGCGCTATTCCCAACCACTCTAATGCTTCAAAAATATAAGCTTCGGCTCCAGGAACAAAACGTGTTTGATCGGTATCTTCAATACGAAGATAGAATACACCTCCATGTTTTTTAGCAAATAAATAATTAAATAAAGCGGTTCGAACCCCACCTATGTGAAGAGGTCCTGTCGGACTTGGTGCAAATCGTACTCTTACAGACATTTTATTAAATTTTAGGCAAAGATACAATTTGAATTTTGATTTTGCGGCTGATGGATGACTGAAGTTGGGCGATGAAAACTTGAAACAAAACTCAAATGTTAAGTTTCATAAAAAACCTATTGACTAATCTAGATAGATATCGTATTTTTAGCGGTTATTAACCAAGGGTTTATAGAGTTGTCAGAAAAAAACATAATTTACTTCAAACTAGAACGTTTTATCAAGAAGTTCTATACCAACGAACTGATCAAAGGAACACTTCTTTTCATCGGCTTTGGCTTGTTGTATTTTATTTTCACGTTATTGGTTGAATATTATTTATGGCTTTCTATTCAAGGTAGAACGCTTTTGTTTTGGTTGTTTGTGGCGGTTGAATCTTATTTATTAATTCGTTTCATTGCTTTTCCGCTATTTAAGTTGTTTAAGTTGCAAAAAGGAATTAATCACGAACAGGCGGCACAAATTATTGGGGATCATTTTTCCGATGTTCAAGATAAATTACTCAATTTTCTTCAGCTAACACATCAAAAACAAAGTTCTGAATTGGTTCTTGCTTCCATTGAACAAAAAGCGGCAGCCTTACAGCCCATTCCGTTCTCAAATGCGGTTAATTTTACTCAAAACAAAAGGTTTTTACCCTACGCCTTTGCGCCTATTGTATTGTTGATTTTGTTTTTTATTTCAGGAAATTCAGAAATTATTTCAAACAGTTTTACGCGGGTGGTGCATTACAAAACAACTTTTACACCTCCTGCTCCTTTTGAGTTTGTACTATTAAACCCTTCATTAACCACCCAACAATATTCCGATTTTACATTACAAGTAAAAACACGTGGTAAGGTAATTCCAGAAAATGTAGCCATAAAAATTGGAGAAGAAGTCTATTATTTACAAAGTGTGCGACCCGGATTTTTTGAGTATACCTTTTCAAAATTAACCAAAGACGTGCTATTTTCGTTGCAAGCTAATGACATACAATCTGATACGTTTCACATAAACGTGATGGATGTGCCGACCATTACAAATTTTCAAATGCAATTGAAGTATCCCGCATATTTGGGCAAGAAAGCGGAAACCATTCAAGGAACAGGTAATGCGGTAGTTCCAGAAGGTACCGTAATTACATGGAACATCCATGCGGTTGCTACGGATAAAGTGGTATTACATCTCAATAATAGACCAAGCCCTTTTGCCGTTCGTCCTCCCATTTTTTCTACGTCCAGAAAAATAATAGGCAATCTAAACTATGAAATTAGCACTTCCAATAAACAATGGGAATCGTTCGAAAAACTCACCTATCAAATTTCGGTAATAAAAGATCAGTTTCCTAGTATTTCAATACAAGCTGCACCCGATTCGTTGCGTTTGAAATCAATAGTCCTTTTGGGCCAAATTTCTGATGATCACGGGTTGACAAAGCTGCAACTTGTTTATTATCCTAAAGAAAATCCCAGCGCTAAAAAAATCGCCACGTTACCCATACAAAAACAAGCGGTCGATCAATTTGTATATTCTTTTCCTGTCGGCGTTACGCTAGAAAAAGGGGTAAATTATGAGTATTATTTTGAGGTGTTTGATAATGATGTAGTTAACCAATTCAAAAGCACCAAATCGGTTGTTTTTCAGCATTATGAGTTAACGGAATCCCAAAAAGAAGATCAGCAATTAAAAGAACAACAAGAAAACATCAACAGTCTCGAAAAATCACTCCAAAACCAAGACAAGCAGCTTTCGGAATTAGATAAGCTCCAAAAAATGAACAAAGAAAAGGCTGTTTTGGACTTTAAAGATCAAAAGAAGGTATCCGATTTTATCAACCGACAGAAGCAACAAGACGAAATGATGAAAGAGTTTACCAAAAAACTAACCGAAAATTTAGAAGAATTCAATCCAAAAGCCCAAGATAAAGAAAAACAAGAATTGTTGCGAAGGCTTGAAGAAGCAGAAAAACAATCCGAAAAAAACGAAAAATTACTGAAAGAATTAGAAGAACTTTCTAAAAAAATAGAAAAAGAGGATTTGTTTGATAAAGCGGATAAATTAAAACAAAACGCTAAAAATCAGAAACAAAATCTGGAACAATTGGTGGAATTAACCAAACGTTTTTATGTTGAAAAAAAAGCCGAACAGATAGCTGATAAATTACTACAACTCGGCGAAAAACAAGATCAATTGGTCGCAGATCCAAAAGATAATAGTGAAAAGGCCCAAAAAGATATCAATGCTGCTTTTGACGACATTCAAAAAGAGTTGCAAGAGCTGGATAAAGAAAATAAGGAATTAAAAGCTCCGCTAGATATTCCTAACGAAAAAAACGAACAAGAAGACATTAAAAAAGATCTTCAAAAAGCAGCTGAAGAATTAAATAAACAACAGCCAAAAAAGGCCCAGCCGAAGCAGAAAGCTGCCGCCGCTAAAATGAAAGAAATGAGTCAAAAAATGACCCAATCTATGAATGCAGGTGAATCGGAACAAATGCAAGAGGACGCGAAGCTATTACGACAAATATTGGATAATTTACTGGCTTTCTCATTTGATCAAGAACGATTGATAGCAACCACCAATACAGCACAAACCCGATCATTACAACTGAATAAAGTATTAAAAAAGCAGCAGGATTTGAAACTACAATTCAAACACGTAGATGATAGTTTGTTTGCGGTATCTTCCCGAAATCCACGCATTACGGAAATCATTTTAAAAGAACTAGGCGATGTGCATTATAATCTTGACAAGACATTAGAATCGTTGGCCGATAATAATATTTCTAAAGGAGGGTCTTACCAGCAATATGTACTTACGTCCGCTAATCGTTTGGCTGATTTTTTAAGCAACGTTCAAAGCCAAATGAAAATGGATATGCAAGGGCAAGGAAAAGGCAGTCCAAAACCAGGAAAAGGACAAGGATCGGGTATGCAGTTGCCAGATATTATTAAAAAACAGGAAGGACTCGGAGAAAAAATGAAAGAGGGCATGAAGCCCGGAGATCAGCCCGGCAATAAACCTGGCGATGGCAAACAAAAAGGAAAAGAAGGAAAAGGAGAGTCTGGTGGTGAAAGCGAAGAAGGGGAAAATGGATCTGAAGGTAACGCAGGTAAGGTTTTAGACATTCTTAAAGAGCAGCGCCAGTTGCGCGAGGCCCTTCAGAAGGCTCTTGAGAAAGAAGGCATGACCAATCAAGGCATGAGTGCTTTACAACAAATGAAAGACCTTGAAAAACAATTGATCAACAAAGGCTTTAAGAACGAAATCCTTCAAAAAATGTTGCAACTTAAACACGAACTTTTAAAACTTGAAAAAGCAATTCAACAGCAAGGGGAAGACACCAAAAGGCAATCAAAAGTAAACGCACAAAATTATTCTAATTCAGCGCCGCCGCTCTCCAAAGAATTAAAAGAATATATTAATAGTGTTGAAATATTAAACAGACAAAGCTTACCTTTGCATCCCAATTATAATCAGAAAGTACAACGTTATTTTAAGAGCTATGATCAGTTTTAATTACGAGACCCAATTTGTTTTAGAGAACGAATCCGCATTTGAAGATTGGATTTCTCGCATTATTGCATCGGAAGGATTTGAGGAGGGAGAGATAAATTATATCTTTTGTGACGATGCCTATTTACATAAAATCAATTTGGAATATTTGAATCATGACACTTTAACGGACATCATTAGTTTTGATTATACTGTAGGAAATTTATTACAAGGCGATATTTTCGTTTCGGTGGAACGCGTAATAGATAACGCCAAAGATTTTAAGGTTTCGTTTGACGAGGAAATAAAGAGGGTGTTGTCGCACGGGGTTCTTCATTATTGCGGCTATAAAGACAAATCTCCAGAACAAGAAGCGATCATGCGTAATAAAGAGGATGAAAAAATCAAAATGTTTCACGTGGAACAGTAACAATCCCGCGTGATGCTTGTTTCACGTGGAACATAAAATTAGGATAAAATGTTTTTAAACGAATATGATGTAATTGTTGTCGGTGCGGGTCATGCTGGTTGTGAGGCTGCTGCTGCTGCTGCTAATATGGGTTGTTCTACCTTATTGGTAACCATGAACCTGCAAAATATTGCTCAGATGTCTTGCAATCCAGCTATGGGCGGTATTGCTAAAGGACAAATTGTCCGAGAAATCGATGCTCTAGGGGGTTATTCAGGTATTGTATCGGATAAAACAGCCATTCAATTTAAAATGCTAAACAAATCGAAGGGCCCCGCTATGTGGTCACCTCGTGTACAATCGGATAGAATGCGTTTTTCTGACGAGTGGAGAACCATGCTTGAGAACACTCCAAACCTTGATTTTTATCAAGAAATGGTTGCGGGTTTGCTTTCGGATAATGGTAAAATTACCGGTGTAAAAACATCTTTAGGGGTTTCTATAAAAGCCAAATCAGTGGTATTAACCAATGGCACTTTTCTCAACGGATTAATTCATATTGGAGAAAAACAATTTGGTGGTGGTCGTGCTGGAGAAAGCGCTTCTTTTGGTATTACGGAAGATTTGGTTAAATTAGGATTTGAGTCGGGGAGAATGAAAACGGGTACGCCTCCAAGAGTTGATGGCAGATCTTTAGATTTTTCTAAAATGGTAGAACAGCCGGGTGATGATATGCCGGAAAAGTTTTCTTATACCAATCTTACAGCGCCTTTGAAAACTCAGCGCTCTTGTTGGATGTCTTATACCTCTCTAGAGGTTCATGATATTTTGCGTGAAGGTTTTGACAGAAGTCCTATGTTTAATGGGAGAATTAAAAGCTTAGGCCCACGATATTGTCCTTCTATCGAAGACAAAATTAATCGCTTTGCAGACAAAGAACGTCATCAATTGTTTATAGAGCCAGAGGGTTGGACTACCTGTGAATATTACATTAACGGATTTTCCACATCTTTACCAGAAGACATTCAGTTTAAAGCGTTAAGATCGGTGGCGGGTTTTGAAAATGTAAAGTTCTTTAGGCCAGGTTATGCTATTGAATACGATTACTTCCCTCCTACGCAGTTGCATCACACCTTAGAGACGAAATTAGTTGAGGGATTGTATTTTGCCGGGCAAATAAACGGCACTACTGGATATGAAGAAGCGGCTTCTCAAGGATTAATGGCGGGAATAAATGCTGCTTTAAAAGTACAGCAACGCGAACCTTTTATTCTTAAAAGAGACGAAGCTTATATTGGTGTTTTGATCGACGATTTAATTACAAAAGGAACTGAAGAGCCTTACAGAATGTTTACCTCGCGCGCCGAGTACCGCACGTTATTACGTCAAGACAATGCAGATTATCGATTGACACCTAAATCATTTGAAATTGGATTGGCAAAAGAAAACCGCTTGATTCGAATGGAACAAAAATTTTCTCAGTCGGAGGCAATGGTTAATTTTTTTAAAGAGACCAGTATAAAACCAGAAGAAGCAAATCCCATATTAGAAGCGAAAGGTTCTGCTCCAATGAGTCAGCCCGACAAAATGTTTAAAGTGTTTTCTCGTCCTCAATTGGATTTGGAAGACTTTAGAAAGTTTAATAAAGTTGCGGCTTATATTGACGAACACAATTTGGATCAAGAAGTGGTGGAGCAAGCCGAAATACAAGTTAAATATTCGGGTTATATCGAAAAAGAAAAAAACAATGCGGATAAATTAACCCGTTTGGAAGACATGATTATTCCAGATAATTTTAATTTCGACAAGATTCAATCTATTTCTATAGAAGCCAAACAAAAATTAAATAAAATTCGTCCTAGGACCATTGCTCAAGCGTCACGCATAAGTGGTGTTTCGCCGAGTGATATTTCAGTGTTGCTGATATACATGGGAAGATAAGATGGCAGTAAGTTTGAATACCCGTTATACCTTAATAGGTACTTCATAAATCTTTATCTTAACATGTTTCACGTGAAACAACAATGCTAAACACTATTAAAATTGACATTTGATTAAAAAAACATGAAATTTTCAGAAGACCATTATTATAGTACCGTTAAAGATTTTTCAGTCTCTGGAGAATCCTTTTCATTATTAATCAACGAAGAATACCAATTGTTAAAAACACACCCCCAGCCTACTTTAGATCGATTGGGCGTGTATTATGAGTTTGAAGACTATATTTCCCACACCGACGGAAAACGAACCCTTTTTGAAAAAACATATCATTTTATAAAACGAAGCGCTATAAAAAACAAAGTGCGATTGATTGGATCGTATCAACCGCTAAAAGGAAAGCTTTTGGACATTGGTGCAGGTACAGGAGATTTTCTAATGGAAGCAAAAAAACAAAATTGGGAAATTGTAGGAATTGAACCCAATGAAAAAGCCAAAGCCATTGCCGTTGGTAAAGGCGTAGAATTTGCCGATGCCATAGAAAAGCTAGAAAGCAATTCTTTTGATGTCATCACCCTTTGGCATGTATTGGAGCACGTGCCTGATGTAGCTCATCAAGCAGCCGAATTGAAGCGCTTGCTCAAACCCTCTGGCACACTTATCATTGCAGTGCCAAATTTTAAATCTTTTGATGCCAACTATTATAAGACGTTTTGGGCAGCATATGATGTACCTCGCCATTTGTGGCATTTTTCTAAAACAGCAATTGAAAAATTGTTTGATCATCAAAACATGAATCTGTTAGAGGTGAAACCAATGTGGTTTGATAGCTTTTATGTTTCTTTATTATCCGAAAAGTACAAAACGGGTAAAATGAACTTTATTCGCGGATGTAGTATTGGATGTATTTCAAATCTGGTTGGATTATTTAAAAAAGAGTTTTCTTCACACATTTACATCTTAAAAAACAAATAAAACGCGTTTTTAAGCGATTTAAGCGATTTTTAACACCAAGGCAACGACAGAGTTGTTTTGTTTTAGTTTTTGTGTTAAAAAACATTTATAGCAACCGTTTTTTATAACACAAAACTATTGTCATTTTTATTGCCATAAGAAATGCTTATGTTTAAAAACAAAAATAAAAAAGCTACAAATTTGCAACTTGATAACTTATTATTACTTTTACAAAAATTTAAAAAACATTTACAACCAATGAAAAAAGTCATTTTAATTGTAGCCCTTTTAGCAAGTTTATTTGCTTGTAATAAAAATGAAGGAAAATCAGCAAGTCTAAAAACAGCATATATTGATACCGCAGAAATTTTAGAAAAATACGAGAAATTTAAAGCGGAAGATGAAAAGTTCAAGGTGAAGTCTGAAGAAATGGGACGTCCATTAGAAGCTAAAGTAAAAGCTTTCCAAATGGAAGCACAAAGCTTTCAGCAAAATGCACAAGTTAAAGGGCCACAATGGGCACAACAAAAAGGTGCTGAACTTTCACAAAGAGAACAACAACTTGGTGTTGAGCAAAACGCTTTGTTACAACAATTACAAGAGGAAGGTAGTGTGTTAAGAGATTCTATTATTAAAGAAGTAAAAGTATTTATTAAAGAGTACGGAAAAAAGAAGGGATATGATTATATCTACGGAACGGGAGATGCCGCCACTATCTTATACTCTAAAGACACTTTCAACATCACAGAAGAAGTGTTAAAAGAGTTGAATGACAAATACAAAGCTTCCGATAAAAAAGAAGAAAAAGTTGTTGAGAAAAAATAATAAAAAAGTCCTGATCCTTCAGGACTTTTTTATTTCTTGAGCTTTCTCTATATTTGTTTTATAATTTTACGCCATATGGAATCACTATCAGCCGCCGCTCAATACACCCTTCAGTTTATTAATCAGACCAACAGATCTCTTTTTCTTACAGGTAAAGCTGGAACTGGAAAAACAACGCTCTTAAAAGAAATTATTGCTACGACACACAAGAATACTGTTGTTGTAGCGCCCACTGGAATTGCCGCTTTGAATGCAAACGGAGTAACCATTCACTCCCTTTTTCAATTGCCTTTTGCAGCTTTTATTCCAAATGACCTGCCCCTTTCCCACTTCTCCAATTTTGTAAAATTTGAAAATCGCGACACGTTAGCCAGACATTTTAAAATGAATGCCACCAAGCGATCGGTCCTTCAAAACATGGAATTACTCATTGTTGATGAGGTGTCGATGCTGCGCGCCGATATTTTAGACGCTATAGATTTTATGTTGCGCAAAGTAAGAAGAAATGAAAGGCCTTTTGGAGGCGTTCAAGCGCTTTTTATTGGCGATTTACTACAACTGCCACCAGTAGTAAAAAATGAAGAATGGGAAGTATTAAAAAAGTATTATCGCGGCATGTTTTTTTTTCATTCGCACATCTTGCAACAACACCCACCATTGTATATTGAGTTGGATAAAATTTTTAGGCAATCCGACCCTGAATTTATTGCGGTATTAAACAATTTGCGATACAATGCCATTAAGGCTTCCGATATCAAGACGTTAAATCAATTTGTACAGCCCAATTTCGATTTAAAGCACCATCCGGGGTTTATTATTTTGACGACTCACAACGCAAAAGCTGATGCGATAAACGCGCAATCGCTTCAAGATTTGAAAGGGAAAACCTTCACTTTTTTACCTGAAATTACAGCCGATTTTCCCGAAAAAATATTCCCATTAGACGATAAACTTCAAGTAAAAGTTGGGGCGCAAGTTATGTTTATTAAAAACGATTTGAGTTTTGAAAAAAACTATTTCAACGGAAAAATGGGCGTGGTAAAATCGCTAACCGAAAACGAGATTTTTGTCCATTTCCCCGAAGAAAACAAAACCATTGAAGTGGAGCGTTATGAATGGCAAAATATTAGATATAAAGTCAACGAAAACACCAAAGAAATTGAAGAGGAAGTCATCGGAACTTTTGTGCAATATCCCATAAAGTTAGCTTGGGCCATCACCGTTCATAAAAGTCAAGGATTAACTTTTGAAAAAGCCGCAATTGATGTTTCACAGGTTTTTGCGCCCGGTCAAGCGTATGTGGCTTTATCTCGTTTGCGATCGTTAAACGGACTGGTGCTGTTGTCTCCGTTGCAAATGAATGGCATTTCAAGTGATGAAACGGTGCTACAATATGCCGCAACTAAAGCAACCACTGAAGGACTACAACTCGCGCTGGTGAAAGAAACCAAAACCTATTGGCTCACCACATTATCATATTCGTTTGATTTTAAAGCATTGGGACAAGAATGGCGCAATCATTTGTACAGTTATAATTCAGAAGCCCCTAAGTCGCCTAAAGCCAAACATTATGATTGGGCTAAAACCCAGCACGAACAGCTGACCGCTTTATTGCAGCCTTCGGAAAAGTTTGTTTCGCAATTGCAAAAAATATTTCACCAACACGAACTAGACACCCAATTTGTGAAGGAACGATGCGACGCGGCATACCAGTACTTTTTCAAAGCACTGGATCAACTCGCAGAAGCCATATTATTAAAAATAGAAGAAGTAAAACGACTCAAAAAAGTTAAGGCCTTATACGACGAATTATCAGCACTGGAAGAACTTCAAATCAAAGCCATATTGCAACTTAAAAAAGCTAAAGCATTAACCGATTGTTTTGTTGAAGGGAAAGAAATTTCAAAAAAAAGCATCAAACAAGACGATAGCAATACTTATAAAATAAATAAGCTCGTTGTGGTTGCCGAACGATTTAGAAGTCAATTTGCCGCATTGGCTGACCAAGAAGAGGAGGGCTATTATGCTGAACCCAAGAATAAAAAAACGAAGGAACCCAAGACATCAACTATAGAAGAAACGCTGCTGTTGTGGAACCAAAAGTTATCCCTCTATGCTATTGCCAAGCAACGAAAATTGACACCGCAAACCATTTATAATCATTTTGCTAAATTGATTCAAATGGAAAGGGTACAACTTTCCGATTTGTTACTAGAAGACAAAATCTCTGATTTAAAACTCGCTTTCAATGATTTTAAAGGCGAAAGTTTGGGCGAATTGAAAGAAATTCACGGAGACAAGTTCTCTTGGGACGAATTGCGATTATATAAAGCGAGTTTGGGACGTTAACCCAACAAGAAAACAGCTAAAACCGCAGGAATAAAGTAAATTACTATGGTTCGAGCGCCATCGTAATCTTTTGCCAAGCGTTGTCCAAAAAGCAAAAACAACAGCGTAATACATGAGACAATTGCACCATAAAACCCCAAACCATTGGTAACGTGTTGTTGTACAAATAGTTGTAAAATACCCGATACACACAATACACCAGCAACGATTTCCAAAACGAGCACAATCATCAATGCTAAAGGCACTTGTTTTGCCAATATGGTTGCTACAAAATGATCGGTTAACCAGGCCACATTACCTTTCCAATCTTTAATTTTATCGTATCCAGATTGTAAAAAAGTAATTGCCAATAGGGCGAGAACTAAGATAGGAGCTGCTTCTGTCATAATTAAGTGTTTTTATGAATTAAACGAGTGAGTTTTATAGATAAGTCGGTTAGGATGATTTTACTATTTCCATTGCGTTCAATGTGGTAAATAGCCTCTTCCAATTCTTTGTAAATATCAGTAATATTTGCACCATTTACAAACGGAGCAAATTTTTCCAATTCAAATTTGGGTACGTTTGTTTCCATGAATACTAATTCGTTGGCTTGATAATTAAGCAACAAAGCTTGCCTGAAAAAATGAATGCAATAGTGTAAAAATTGTTTTTGCGTTTCTCTTCCCGTGGCAGCTATTTTTTCACTCCAGGCAATTAAATCGTTTATTGCCGCGGCATTTCCTTTGGCCCTAAAGGCACTTCTAACCCACTCTACAAACCATTCATCAAACGGAAATTCATCGTTTTCCTTTCGAAAAATATGCAGTGCTTTGTTGTAATTGCCTTCGCTTTGGTGCGCAATTTTTTTTGCTTGTATGGGGTCGCAATTTTCACGTGAAACCAATGATTCTGCAATAACGCTTTCGCTTAAACCCATAAAATCGATTACTTGGCAACGCGATACTATGGTTTGTAACAAATCTCCAATATTCTCGGTAATGAGTATAAACACGGTCTTCGCAGGAGGTTCTTCTAATAATTTTAATAATTTATTAGCGGAGGGTCCGTTCATTTTATCGGCCATCCAAATGATCATTACTTTATATCCGCCTTCATAGGCTTTTAAGGCTAATTTTTTATTGATATCGGTGGCTTCATCCACACTGATTAACCCTTGTTTGTTTTGAATGCCCAAATTGCGCAACCAATCAAACAAACTTCCATACGGCGATTCCGATAAAAATTGGCGCCATTCGACCATAAAATGATCACTAACAGGATGACTTTTTATCCCATCAGTAGTGGCAACAGGAAACACAAAATGCAAATCGGGATGCGAAAAATGTTCAAATTTTAGGTTACAAGCGGTGTTTTCACCTGCATTTTCGCCACCCACATTACCACACAACAAATATTGCGCATAGGCAATAGCCATGGGAAGTGTTCCGGAGCCTTCTGGGCCCACAAACAATTGAGCGTGCGGAATCCTACCGGCCTCAGCACTTTTAGTGAGGTGGTTTTTTATGTGAACTTGACCTAAAATATCCTTAAAAAGCATACAACAAACCTAATCAAATTTTCCTGAATTGTAAACGAATCCTGCGAAAAAAACCAAAGAGGAACGTTTTAAAATTTTACTAAATATCTGCTTTCGTATAAAGATTTAGCATACAATAAATTATATTTGCATACTTCGAAACTAAAAACACACAGAATGAAAACACTAAACGACTTCAATTTCAATTCCAAAAAAGCCATCATCAGAGTAGATTTTAACGTGCCTTTAGACGAAAACTTTAAGGTAACCGACGCTACCCGTATTGAAGCCGCGAAACCCACAATTGATAAAATATTGAGCGACGGAGGGAGTGTTATATTAATGAGTCATTTGGGACGACCAAAAGGGATTGAAGCAAAATATTCGTTGCAGCATATTATCGCTACAACCGAAGAAATTTTAGGAAGAAAGGTTCAATTCGCTTCAGATTGTATTGGCGAAGTTGCCGAAACAGCCGCTAAAAATTTGCAACCGGGTGAAATTCTTTTATTAGAAAACCTTCGTTTTTATCCTGAAGAAGAAAAAGGCGATGTGGAGTTTTCAAAAAAATTAGCCGCATTTGGAGATATTTATGTCAACGATGCTTTTGGAACGGCGCACCGTGCACACGCTTCCACTACCATTATTGCACAGTTTTTTCAAGGTGCTAAATGTTTCGGGTATTTATTGGCCAAAGAAATCGAAAGCATTGAAAAAGTATTAAAAAACTCAGAGAAACCAGTAGTGGCCATTTTAGGAGGCAGCAAAGTTTCTTCTAAAATTACGGTAATTGAAAATATATTAGACAAAGTAAACCACATGATAATTGGTGGCGGAATGACATTTACGTTTGTGAAAGCCCTTGGCGGTAACATTGGCGATTCGATTTGTGAAGACGACAAGTTAGATTTGGCGATCGAAATATTAAAACAAGCTAAAGAAAAAGGCGTTCAAATACATATTCCAATAGATGTGGTCGCAGCAGATGCTTTTTCCAATTCGGCAAACACGCAAGTAGTTGATGTAAAACACATCCCAGACGGATGGCAAGGTCTAGATGCAGGGCCAAAATCGTTAGCCATTTTTAGACGCATTATTTTAGATTCAAAAACGATACTTTGGAACGGCCCATTAGGGGTTTTTGAAATGGAAAAATTTGCAAACGGAACCATTGCTTTGGGCGAATATATTGCAGAATCAACCGCAAGCGGAGCCTTTTCATTAGTGGGTGGTGGCGATAGTGTAGCTGCTGTGAAACAATTTGGTCTCGAGCCAAAAATGAGCTATGTTTCTACCGGAGGTGGCGCTATGTTAGAAATGTTAGAAGGCAGAACACTACCCGGAATTGCGGCCATTTTAGAATAACAACAATAAAAACCCTGATCCTCTAGTTATTAGTTTTTAATAAGCCCCAAAAAACAAAACAATAATGAAAAAATCACTGCTCTATATCTCGCTATTGCTCTCCCTTTTTTGTTTTGGGCAAGAGCATGCCGAGAAAGAATTAAACCTACAAATTTCCAAAGTTTCCTACCTAGATTCTTTGAAAGCAACCTTTATCAACCACAGTACGAGTACTTGTATTGATGAACGCTGGATTGCCGAATTAGCAAATATTGAATTGTCTGAAAATATGTTTTCGGATATTTCTAAAATCAATACAGATGAAGAAGTAGCCTATAGCCTATCTTCCGATGTTGTAAAAAAACGCTTGGCAAAATTAGACGCCCGCTCTCCTTTTCACATCGAATACAATCCGGCGTTAGAAAATACCATTAAAGCCTTTTTAAAGAATCGTAAAAATGCTTTTGAACGTCTAATGGCGATTTCTGAATACTATTTTCCCATGTTTGAAGAATATTTGGCAAAATACAACATTCCCATGGAGTTGAAATATTTAGCCATAGTCGAATCGGCACTAAATCCTACCGCAAAATCAAGGGTTGGTGCATCCGGTTTGTGGCAGTTCATGTATCCTACAGGAAAGCAATACAACTTAGAAGTCAATTCCTATGTAGACGAACGCTACGATCCTTTAAAAGCCACCGAAGCCGCCTGTCAATATTTGTCAAATTTATACGGTATTTTTGGCGATTGGAGTTTGGTGTTGGCCTCTTACAATGCGGGTCCGGGCAATGTTTCCAAAGCGATTAGAAGATCGGGAGGCAGTCAAAACTATTGGAACATTCGCAAAAACCTTCCACGAGAAACGGCTAATTATGTTCCGGCCTTTTTAGCGACCATGTACATTTATGAGTTTAGAAAAGAGCATGGTATACAACCTAAAAAAGCGGCGATTACTTATTTTGAAACCGATACCATTCAAATCAAAAAGCAGTTATCGTTCAAACAAATTTCAGAGTTATTGGATATTCCGGTGCACCAATTGGAATTTTTAAATCCGATTTACAAGTTAAAAGTCATTCCGTATGAGAAAGATAAAGCCCATTTTTTGCGTTTGCCGAAGAACAAAGTGGGTTTATTTGTGTCGAATGAAGAAAAAATTTACACCTATATTGATTATTTAGACGCTTTAACCGAAAAAATCAAAATCGAAGTCCGCCCGACAGTAAAAGATTCCTTGGTTTCGAATCCGCAGAATATTGTGGTGGCGCCACTAAATTCCGAAGAGAATGTACGTTTTTATTCCGTACAACGAGGGGATCATTTAAAGAAGATAGCTGATAAATTTGGAGTGACGGTGGCCGAATTAAAACAATGGAATGATTTAAAAACAACCACTCTTTTTGCAGGTAATCGCTTAAAGATTTATGCCAAGAAAAAAGAAACACCTGTTGTCTTAACAGCTCCCGTAGTTGAAGAATGGTATACCGTACAAAAAGGCGATACGTTGTTTTTAATTGCTAAAAAACATCCTGGCGTTACAGTGGAAGACTTGAAAAAATGGAATGCCCTTTGTGACGAAGTCATTCAACCTGGAATGAAGTTAAAAATTAACGGATAAACCAAACAACATGATGCGAATAGGCCTCGTACTTGCAGCTCTTTTCCTTCTCTTTTCCTGTGTGGGAACAGGTGTAAAAGAGGAAGTTGCTGCCGGAAGTTCAATTGGCGAAATCAACACGGTTTCTATCGTTATCGATGATCAATTATGGAACAGTGAAGTAGGTGATACCCTTAGGAAAAAATGGGCAGCTCCTGTTGACGGACTGCCACAAGAAGAACCTCTTTTTACGTTAAACCAATATCCAACAAAACTTTTTGAAGGAATGGTCAAAAAAAACAGGAACATTATTGTCCTGAGAAAAGGAAAAAAAACCGCGTTTAAGCATCAAAGAAATCGGTATGCCTCTCCCCAACAGTTGTTTTACATTACCGCTACTTCAACCGAAGAAATGATAAAGTTAGTGGAGCAAAAATCGGCTGAAATTTGCAACACCATTAAAACTGCTGAGATAGTAGAACAGCAAAAACGAATCTTAAAAGCACCCGTTTCCGACCAACTTATTCAGGAAAAATTTAAGCTAAAAATGGCGCTTCGCACAAATTATAAGTATGAATTAGTAGCGCCTAAATTTCTATGGATCCGACGCGAGCTTGCTACAGGATACAACAGTTTGTTACTGTATGAAGTGCCGATAACACATATAGAAAAAAACAATGCGATTGTAAACAACATTCTACACATTAGGGATTCTATCGGTAAAAAATTCATCCATGGCTCGGTTGGAAAAACCTGGATGGTTACTGAAAAAGCTTATTCCCCCTATTTTTTACAAACTCAAATTGATAATAAGTTAGCCTATGAAACCAAAGGGACTTGGCAGCTTAAAAATGATTTTATGGCCGGACCGTTTATCAATTATGCTATCAAAGACATCAAAAACAATCGGTATTTAATTTTGGATGGATTTACCTATAATCCGTCAAAGGCGAAAAGAGATTTGGTTTTTGAACTCGAAGCCATGATGAAATCGGTGGTATTCATCCCTTAATGAAAACGTATGGAAATTACATTCAAAATAAAGCGATTTAACGAACTTTCTGTTACCGAACTCCATGATGTGTTACAACTTCGTTCAGAGGTGTTTGTAGTGGAGCAAAATTGCGTTTATCAAGACATTGACGGCAAAGACCAGAGAGCACTCCATGTTTTAGGGTATTACCAAAACGAATTAACGGCCTATTCAAGATTATTTGATGCAGGAAATTATTTTGAAGAAGCATCGATAGGAAGGGTTATTGTGAGACAAAAATTCCGAAAATTCAATTTCGGACATGAATTGATGCGGGTTTCGATAGCTGCAATAGAAGAAAATTTCAATCAAAGTGCCATTACCATTTCGGCCCAAGAATACCTCAAAAAATTTTATGAATCTCACGGTTTTGTCCAAACCAGTGATATATACTTGGAAGACGATATTCCGCATATTCAGATGAAGCGGCGTTAATTATTTTTTTACCGCAGGAGCCTCATTTTTTAAAATCAACAATTCTACCCGTCTGTCGAGTGCCCCGCCTTGTTTTAAGGATTGGGTATTGCCATACCCCCTGTAGGTCATGCGTGCATCGCTAATCCCTTTTTTAAACAAATAGTTGTATACTCGTTTGGCTCGATTGACCGACAACTCTCTTTTTTTAGTTTCGCGATCAACAGCCTCTCTATGATAGGTGGGTGTGCAACAGACATGGCCTTGAATTTCAAATTGAATGTTTTTAAATTTGAACAATTGAAGGGCAATTTTATCGAGTTCTTTTTTGGCCAGCACAGTAAGTTGGCTGCTGCCCCGTTCAAACAACACTTTTTCCAAATAAATGCGGTCTCCTTTAACAGCATCTTTGCGAATGGAGCTGTATACACCAGGGATTTTTAAATTTTCAATGGTAATCGATTTGTAGTTTACCACCACATCAACTCTTCGGTTTTTTGATCGGGCTTCTGGGATATCAGTTTGTAAATCTTCATCGAGCATGATGCGTCCTTTTCCTTCGAGTGTAATGATGATTTTACTTTTAATGCCGCGATCGATCAATTTATTTTTTACAGTTGTGGCCCTGTTGGTAGACAACACAAAGTTGTATTCGTCTTTGCCGCGATCGTCGCAATACCCATAAATTTGGATGGATTCGATACGGGCCGTATCAATTTTTTGGACAAATGACAACACTCCTTCTGTTTGTTCCTCTTTTAAATTGAATTTATCAAATTCAAAAAAGATAGAATAAATTTCTTCTTCTTGTGCAAAACCCACCTCAAGAGAAAAAAATGCCACTATAAGTAATAACCATTTCATAGCTTGAAAATTAGTTGTTCAAAACAGCTCTTGATTCATCTTAAACGGAATAAAGACGCTATTATTTTACTTTTTTAATATCGATTGGTACTGTGGTGTATTGTTTAATAAATTGATGGCTTGTTCTATTTCGGGATTGTTTTTGGTATAATATAAATACAATCCTTCTCGATATTGATATCTAATAATTAACTCTTCTTGAAGCTGTTTTTTGATTTGTTCTTTGTTTTTTTCAAGCGCCGCTTCTTGACTTTTTTCTAATGCCGTTTCCAATTGTTTGTAGGCAACTGTAATTTGTTCCTCAATTTGTTCTTTTTTTGCGTTTTCTATAACAGTTTTGAGGGCTTTACTGGTTTCGGTGTCTAGGACAATTTTTTCTTGTTTTATATATGATTTAAAGTCTAAAAAATCGGCATCCGTAACTGACGGAACTTCTGAAACCGTTGGGGTTTTATAATACAACTGGGTCGCAAAATTGAAAATAGCTTCATTTTTTAAAAGCGTTTCGGTGGTATGCGCTAATTTGGTCGATGCAATTTCAATATCGGGCAATACGCCACCGCCATCATAAACAGTTCTACCTGCTTTTGTTTTAAAAGCATTGTATTCTTTTTGCGCTTTTTTTGTAGCTTTTCCGTTCTCGTCTTTTTTAGAATAATCAAGTGCTTGTATGCATCTTCCCGAGGGCGTATAATATCTAGAGATGGTTACTTTTACCTGTGTGCCATACGACAAATCTAATGGACGTTGCACCAATCCTTTTCCAAAACTTCTGCTCCCTAGAACAACTCCGCGGTCTAAATCCTGAATTGCTCCCGCAACAATTTCAGAAGCAGAGGCACTTTTTCCATCTACAATAACGGCCAATGGAATTACCAAATCATTGGGTTCGTTTTTGGTGCGGTATTCTAAGTTGTATTTAACATTTTTTGATTTTGTGGTTACTATCAGTTCGTTTTTAGCCACAAAAAGATTGCAAATATTTACTGCTTCATGCAATAACCCTCCTGGATTTCCTCGAAGATCTAAAATAATTTTTGTGGCCCCTTGTTGTTTTAAATCCAGTAAAGCGGCTTTGGTTTCGGCACTTGCTTTTTCGTTAAATTTAGACAATACGATATAGCCTGTTTTGTCTTTTAATAATGCATAATAGGGTACGGCTTTTATTTCGACTTCGTTTAAAACGATGCTCGCCTTGCGCGTTGTTCCTTGTCTTAAGTAAATAATGTTTACCGAGGTGTTTTTGGCCCCTTTCAACAACTGAGAAGCATCATCTTGGTATTCTTTTAAAGTAACGTCACCAATTTGCAGTAATTCATCCCCTGCTTTTAATCCTGCTTTATCGGCCGGAAATCCTTTGTATATTTCTTTTAAGTAAACCTTTCCGTCTTTTCGTTGTACCATGGCCCCAATACCAGTGTATTCCCCCGTATTGTTGATTTTATACTTTAAGACATCTTGTTCGTTAAAAAAAACAGTGTACGGATCCAGTTCTTTTAGCATGTTTTTGATGGCAATATCCATCATTTCCCCTGCATTGGTTTCGTCGACATAATTTTGGTTTACCGTTTTAAAAACGCCGGTAAAGATTTCGATTTGTTTCGCAATTTCAAAAAAATCATTTTTAAAACTCACCCCTACCCAAAGAAAGATTAAGGCGATAACGGGAATCATTATTTTTCTCTTGAAAAAATGTTTCATGAACAAGGCAATGTATTAATTTAGTATACGAAAGTAACGAATATTCACCAAAACGCGCACGCTATACTCGATTTACTTTATGGTTTCGTTGAATTTTTGAAAAAGTTGGATGGTTTTTTCTTCAATTTCTTGAAATGAAAGGCGTTCTTTTGTTTGATAGAAAAACATTATAGCATAGGGTTTTTCCAAAGTATCAAGCAAAATATGTTTGTTTAATCGATAGGTTTCGCGCAAAACACGTTTGAAATAATTGCGGTCTACTGCTTTTTTAAAATATTTTTTTGAAACCGATACGCCCATTTTTAAGAGCACGGCATTTTCTTCTTTATTTTCAATATATACCAAACGCAAAGGAAATTTCGAAACCGAATTTCCTTCCGAAAATAGCAAATCAATAGTTGTTTTACTTTTTAATTTTTCTTTTTTGGGATACGTGAATGACATGATGCAAAGGTATAAAAAAAGCCGACGTGTGTTTGTCGGCTTCTTAGGGATTATTTTTTTATAAAAGCATTGTCTTCTTTGTTGATATCGGCCATTTTATTTTCGGGATCAATAGTAATGGATTTGATGTTTGTTTTTGAGATATCAAAAGAGTAAGTGGGGTAGGCCCAATCCCATCCTTTTAATACCGTTCCTTTGATTTCGGGGTACGGATTTGGTTTTTCCCAACGCATTAAAGTATTCGGAATGTAGAAAAACTCTTTCGTTCCATCTGTAAATTCCACCATAATATCTAGAGGCATTGGCATTCTTCCTTTTCTTTCTAAAGCTACTTTTGTAGTAGAAGTATTTATTTCAGAAACAGCTGTAATGCTATAGTCAATCGTATTTGTAGTTAAGGTCCAATCCAACAAATACCAATCCAAATTAGCCCCCGAAATTTTTTCAGCTACCCGTTTGATGTCGTTAGGAGTTGGATGGGTAAACTTATAGTCGTTGTAGTATCTTTTGATCGTTTTGTTGAGGTTTTCCTCACCAATAATATAACCCAATTGCACTAAAAACACTTCTCCTTTGCTGTAGGCAGAAATGCCATAACCCATATTGACGTCATACCGATCCGCGTGTGTGGAAAGCGGTTGTTCTTTTCCGGATTTTGCTAAATAAATGTAATTATTATAAGCATCCTCATACGGAATTTCTGGTTTTTTGGGAGGCAATACTTTATTCATAGCGCTATTGGAAATGTAAGAAGTAAAGCCTTCGTCCATCCATTCGTGTTTGCTTTCATTCGTTGCTAAGACAAATTGAAACCAAGAATGGGCCATTTCGTGTGCTGTAACACCAACCAAACTTCCAAAGGAACGATTTCCAGTGATTAGCGTACACATGCCATATTCCATTCCGCCATCGCCTCCTTGAATTACCGAATATTGTTTATAGGGATAAAGCCCTACGTTTTCGTTAAAAAACGCTAATAATTCGGCCGTTTTAGGCTGCATCTTTTTCCAATTTTCAATATTGTCTTTTTTGTTTTTGTATAAGAAATGTAAGGCAATATTATTGGGTCCCACGAGTACATCATGGACAAATTCATTATCGGCACCCCAAGCGAAATCATGCACGTTAGGTGCATAAAAATGCCAGGTAAGGGTTTTGGTTTTCTTCGGATATATTACAGTAACGCCGGCATCTTGATAACCGTGTCCAATTTCATTTGGGTTTTGTAAATAACCAGTACCACCAATGGTGTAGTCTTTGTCAATGGTAATTTTAACATCAAAATTGCCCCAAACACCATGAAATTCGCGGGCAATGTATGGATTGGCATGCCAGCCTTCGAAATCATATTCACATAATTTAGGATACCACTGTGTCATGGAAAGGGCCACGCCTTCTTCAGATAATCTGCCCGAACGACGAATTTGCAACGGCACTTGTCCTTCAAAATCTAATGAAAAGGTTGTTTTTTGTTTGGGTAAAATAGGATTGGCTAATGTTACTTCTAAAACGGTGCCTACAACTTTAGTGATTGCCACCGCACCATCTTGTTTGAAATTTGCAATATTTAAATAGCCAATTTCATCCGGTTTTAAGGTGCTGATTTTACTTTCTTTTTGCTCTTTACCTTCTTTTTTAAAGGTTCTCACCATGCGTTTATCGGGGTCTAAAATGCTTTGAAGTCTGGCGTCCATTTCGCTTCCCGGTTGAAACGCATTGTTGAATAAATGATAATACACTTTGTGCAACGTGTCAGCCGAATTGTTGGTGTATACGATTTCTTGTTTGCCGGTGTATTGAAATTTTTTCACATCCATTTTCACATCCATTTTATAGTCAACATGTTGTTGCCAATAGCCTGGATTTGGATTGTTTTGTGCCCACAAAAAGAGGGGGAAACAGCTTAAAAAAAGAAATTTTTTCATATTTGAATTTAAAAGAAATCCTATAAAGTATAGAAACCTTGAGAATATTATGTATTAATACAGCTTTAGTGCTATTTTTTCGCCATTTTTTTCGCTAAAAGCATTGCGTTATAAGCATTGATGATGCGACCCGATTTTGAAGCTTCGGAAAAATTTGTTTTGCGCTTTTCTTCTCCTAACATAACAGTATTTTTCAGTGGGATTCCACTTTCCATAATAATTTGTTTTACTTGCACCGCAGTTAAAGTTGGATAGTAGGAACGAAGTAAAGCTGCTACTCCAGCAACATTTGGTGATGCCATTGAAGTCCCTTCTAGATACTCGTATGAATTTAAAGGTGTTGTTGCATAAATTTGAGCACCAGGTGCAAATATGTCTACATTATTTTTTCCATAATTTGAAAAATCAGCTACCATTTTAGTATCGTAACTTGGCGAAAGCGCTCCAACAATTAATACGTTGTTTGCATATTCAGAGCTACCATCATAGGTGTCGTTTGGATATTTATTGGTTACATCCAAATCATACGATTCGTTTCCAGCAGCAATAACTACTAAAACATCTTTTGAGGCCGCATACTTAATAGCATCGATTACCCATTCTTTATTTTGTGAAAAATATTTTCCAAAAGAACCATTGATCACTTTAGCGCCATTGTCTGCAGCATAACGAATCCCAAGCGCAATATCTTTATCGTATTCATCGCCGTTTGGAACCGCTCGAACAACCATTATTTCTGCCGTTTGGGCAACACCGTCTCCTCCTTTGTTGTTTCCTCGCATTTGAGCTACAATTCCAGCGACATGAGTTCCGTGTTTTGCTGCTTTTGGATCGGGTCCAATTACGTTGTTGTTACCGTATTTAATATCTTTGAGGTCGTTAGGATTGTCCCCAACAATTGAACGGCCATCGAATTCTACATTTAATCTGTAATTGAGATTGCCATAGACATAGTCTTTGTATTCTTCAATTTCGGCATCAAATTTCTCTTTTGTTGTAACGCTTAAAATTTGAATTAATATAGCTTTTGCCTGATTTACACTCGTTTCATTAGAAACAATTCCTTTGACATCTTCTAGTGTAAAAACATCTTTATTTAGATGTGTTTTAATTGATTTTTCGGCATTTAATATAAAATCAAGTTGTTGTTTTTCTAATTTAATGTTTTTTAGTTCTTCGTCCAACTTTGCTTTTGCTTTTTCATAGTCTGGTGTTCCAGGCCCTTTTTTAACAATGCGCGTCATTTCAAGCTGTTCGTTAACGACATTGCCTAAAAAATTCCAGCCATGCACATCGTCGATATAGCCGTTGTTGTCATCGTCAATTCCGTTTCCGGCGATTTCGTTTGGGTTGGTCCAAATGGCGGCTTTTAAATCCTCATGGTTTATATCCACTCCAGAATCTACGATGCCAACAATTACTTTTTGCCCTTTTTTATTCTTGATTATTTCATTGTAAACCCTGTCAACACTCATACCGGGCACCGTATCTCTGAGTAAGTCTAAATGACTCCAACGCATTAAATCCTTTTCGGCAACAGAGGTTGTTTTTAAGGATAATTTATCAAGATCTGCTGTAGCAATCGGTTTTTGGGATCTACAACTTGTAAAAATGGCTATAAAAACTAAGCTCAAATAAAATGGGTTAAATATTTTTTTCATGGGGTAAATAATTTCAGTTATTGGACTGATTTGTGTTGTATTTGTTACAATTAAGTAAGTTTTATCAAAAATTAAAAAAGATCATCGTATCGCAATACTTCTTTTAGCCGAACCCCTTTTTCTGTTTTTTCAACCGTAATGATTTGATTGTGCGCATCATGTTCTAAAAACAAATAATAATTATGATCGGCGGCGGCATTCATAAACTTAGTTTTTTCATCCAGGGTTAACAGCGGTCTTGTGTCGTAGCCCATAACATAAGGAATTGGAATATGGCCAGCTGTTGCCAACAAATCCCCACAAAAAACGATTGTTTTTCCATTGTAATGAATGTGTGGGATCATTTGTTTTTCGGTGTGTCCATCAGCAAAAAATACGCCAAAACCCAATTCAGATTCTGCTAAAAAATCATCTTCTGGACGTTTGATAAACTGCAATTGACCGCTTTCTTGCATTGGAATAATGTTTTCATGTAAAAAAGAAGCTTTTTCTCTTGAGTTGGGTTTTGTAGCCCACTCCCAATGGTTATCATTGGTCCAATAATTTGCATTTTTGAAAGCGACTTCAAAACCAGTTTTGGCCGCGTTCCAGTTGACACTTCCGCCACAATGATCAAAATGCAGATGGGTCATGAAAACATCTGTGATATCATCACGGTGAAAACCAGCTAATTTTAAGGATAGTTCTAAGGAATGATTTCCCCAAAGCGAATAATAACTAAAAAACTTATCCGACTGCTTGTTTCCCATTCCGGTGTCAATTAAAATCAAGCGATTTCCGTCTTCAATTAGGAGGCATCGAGCCGCAATATCAATGAGGTTGTTTTCATCTGCCGGATTGGTTTTGTTCCAAATTGTTTTGGGCACCACACCAAACATGGCTCCCCCATCTAGTTTAAAATTTCCGGCCTCAATAGCATGCAATTTCATCGTTTCTTATTTTGAGCCAAATTACAAAAAATACCAGAAACAAAAACTATGTTAACATAAGTTATAAAAATGTTAGCAAATCTTGTAAAAAGTAAATTATGATATATCTTTGCAGTTAATTTAGACAAAATCAAAATAAGCTATGGAATAGGCATCAGAAAAAAGCAATTTTATTAATGAATTTTTCTGTGCGCGTTCCCTAATGCATATTAAACAACAAATACAAATGAGGTTATGATTAAAGTTTCTGACACAGCAAGTAAAAGAATCATTGCCATGATGCAAGAAGATGGTTTTGATGCCGCCCAAGATTATGTTAGAGTAGGCGTAAAAAGTGGTGGTTGCTCGGGGTTGTCTTATGAATTAAAATTTGACAAACAAACGGGAGAGAACGACAAAATATTTGAAGACAATGCCATTAAAATTGTAGTTGAAAAAAAGAGTTTTCTTTATTTGGCCGGTACAGTTTTAGAGTTTTCAGGAGGTTTAAATGGCAAAGGATTTGTTTTTAACAATCCAAATGCACAAAGAACGTGTGGCTGCGGAGAAAGCTTCTCGTTATAAATTAAAAAAATGAGTAAATACACAGAAGACGACTTAAAAGTTGAATTAGAAAATAAAGAATACGAATACGGATTTTATACTGAATTGGATTCTGAAACGTTTCCAATTGGTTTAAATGAAGACATTGTTCGTGCCATTTCAAAGAAAAAAGAAGAACCCGAATGGATGACCGATTGGCGTTTGGAAGCTTTTCGTGCTTGGCAAGAAATGATAGAACCCGAATGGGCTAATGTTCATTATGAAAAACCAGATTTTCAAGCGATTTCTTATTATTCGGCACCCAAAAAAGCCGACCCAAATAAAAAGCTAGAAGATGTGGATCCTGAACTTTTGGCGATGTACAAAAAGCTAGGGATTTCAGTCGACGAACAAAAGAAAATGAACAATGTAGCTATTGATATCGTGGTAGACTCGGTTTCTGTGGCAACAACTTTTAAGAAAACACTAAACGAAAAAGGCATTATTTTTTGTTCGATTTCGGAAGCCATCAAAGAACATCCAGAATTGGTGCGCAAACATTTAGGAACGGTTGTTCCGCAGAAAGATAATTTTTATGCAGCTTTAAACTCGGCCGTTTTTTCTGACGGAAGTTTCTGCTACATTCCAAAAGGCGTTCGTTGTCCAATGGAATTATCCACGTATTTCCGAATCAATCAAGGAGGAACAGGTCAGTTTGAAAGAACTTTGTTAATTGCCGATGAAGGCAGTTACGTTTCGTATTTAGAAGGTTGTACGGCTCCAAGTCGTGATGAAAATCAATTGCACGCCGCTGTTGTAGAATTAATTGCCATGGACGATGCCGAAATCAAATATTCAACCGTTCAAAACTGGTATCCTGGAAATAAGGAGGGAAAAGGAGGAGTATATAACTTCGTAACCAAAAGAGGATTCTGTGAGAAAAACGCTAAAATTTCTTGGACCCAAGTAGAAACAGGTTCGGCAGTAACGTGGAAATATCCTTCGGTTGTGTTGAAAGGTGATAATTCAATTGGCGAATTTTATTCCATTGCTGTTACCAACAATTATCAGCAAGCCGATACGGGAACGAAGATGATTCACTTGGGTAAAAATACCAAATCGACGATCATTTCTAAAGGAATTTCAGCAGGTAAATCACAAAACAGCTACAGAGGATTAGTACAAATAGGCGCAAGAGCCGAAAATGCCCGTAACTTTTCACAATGTGATTCGTTGTTAATGGGAAATAATTGTGGCGCACATACGTTTCCTTATATCGAAAGTAAAAATGCTTCGGCAAAAATTGAACATGAGGCTACGACCTCAAAAATTGGCGAAGATCAAGTATTCTATTGCAACCAACGCGGTATTCCAACGGAGAAAGCTATTGCTTTAATCGTAAACGGATTCAGCAAAGAAGTATTGAACAAATTGCCCATGGAATTTGCTGTGGAAGCGCAGAAATTGTTGGAAATTTCGTTAGAAGGTTCAGTAGGATAATCAATCAAAAAAATTAGAATAAATAACACATTTACAAAATGTTACAGATAAAAAACTTACACGCTTCGGTAGAAGACAAAGAAATATTAAAAGGAATTAACCTTGAAATTAAAGCAGGGGAAGTACATGCGATTATGGGACCAAATGGTGCTGGAAAATCGACATTATCTTCCATCATTGCCGGAAATGAAAACTACGAAGTTTCTGAAGGCGAAATCTTTTTAGATGGTGAAGAAATTTCAGAATTAGCACCCGAAGAAAGAGCGCACAAAGGGGTTTTCTTGTCGTTTCAATACCCAGTGGAAATTCCAGGGGTTTCGGTGACGAATTTTATCAAAACGGCAATCAACGAAAAACGCAAAGCCAACAAGCAAGACGAAATGCCTGCGAATGAAATGCTGAAATTAATACGTGAAAAATCAGAATTATTAGAAATGGATAGAAAATTCTTGTCGCGTTCTTTAAACGAAGGGTTTTCAGGTGGTGAAAAGAAACGTAATGAAATTTTCCAAATGGCCATGTTGGAACCAAAAATCGCTATTTTGGACGAAACCGATTCAGGCTTGGATATCGACGCCTTGCGAATTGTAGCGAATGGGGTAAACAAATTAAAAAACGAAAACAACGCGGTGTTGGTGATTACACACTACCAACGTTTGTTGGATTATATCGTTCCCGATTTTGTTCACGTGTTAATGGATGGAAAAATCGTAAAAACCGGTGGAGCCGATTTGGCTTTAGAATTGGAAGAAAAAGGTTACGATTGGATTAAACAAGAACAAGAAGCATAATATGGAGTTGAAAGAAAAAATGTTAGCTTCGTTCATGGCTTTTGAAGAAAAGATTGACATCCAATCAGAACTTCATGAGGTAAGAAGTAACGCCATAAAAAATTTCGAAAACAAAGGTTTCCCCACTAAAAAAGAGGAAGCTTGGAAATACACGTCGTTAAATGCCATTTTAAAAAATGATTTTTCGGTTTTTCCAAAGAAAGAAAATACAATCGAGTTTAAAGATGTAAAAAAGTATTTTTTACACGAAATCGACACCTATAAAGTTGTTTTTATAGACGGAATTTTCAGTTCGTTTTTGTCGTCTACAACACATGACGGTTTAGATGTTTGTTTGATGTCTTCGGCATTGACCAAACCGAAATATAAAATGGCAATCGACAGCTATTTTAACCAAATTGCGAGTAAAGAAGAAAGTTTAACGTCTTTAAATACGGCATTTTCGTTAGAGGGGGCTTACATCAATATTCCAAAAAGTAAAGTGGTAGAAAAGCCTATTGAGATTATTTATTTTTCTACAGGAACCGAAGCGGCTTTGATGGTACAACCTAGAAATTTAGTCATTGTGGGAGAGAACGCTCATGTTCAAATTGTAGAACGTCATCAAAGTTTGAATAGCAATCCAGTTTTAACGAATTCGGTAACCGAAATTTTTGCTCAAAAACGCGCCATCGTTGATTATTATAAAATTCAAAACGATGTTCAAACTGCCAATTTGATCGACAACACCTATATTGCTCAAAAGCAAGAGAGTAGAGTGGCGGTACATACGTTTTCGTTTGGTGGAAACATCACAAGAAATAACTTGAATTTTTATCATCAAGGGGAACGTATTGATTCTACCTTGAAAGGCGTAACTCTTATTGGCGACAAACAACATGTAGATCATTATACGTTGGTGCAACATGCGACACCCAATTGCGAAAGCCATCAGAACTATAAAACGATACTAAACGAAAGTGCAACAGGTGTTTTTAACGGTAAAATTTTCGTTGAAAAAGAAGCCCAAAAAACGGATGCATTCCAACAAAATAACAATATTTTAATTGGCGATAAAGCGACGATCAACGCCAAGCCACAATTGGAAATTTTTGCCGATGATATTAAGTGTTCGCACGGATGTACCATCGGACAACTTGATGAAAGCGCCATGTTTTACATGCAACAACGCGGGATTCCTAAAAAAGAAGCCAAAGCCTTGTTGATGTATGCGTTTACCAGTGAAGTGACCAATAGCATAAAAATACCCGAATTAAAAGCAAAAATTGCTCGTATTATCGCTGATAAATTGGGCGTAAATATGGGGTTTGATTTGTAATAATATACCATAGAAATATGTTAGACATCCAAAAAGTAAGAGCTGATTTCCCTATTTTATCGCAAAAAGTAAATGGGAAACCTTTGGTGTATTTTGACAATGGGGCTACTTCACAAAAACCGCAAGTGGTGATCGATGCTATTTCTAACTATTACAGCGAAATCAATGCGAATATTCACCGCGGTGTACATACATTGAGTCAATTGGCTACCGATGCGTATGAAGCGTCGAGAAATACCATTCAAAATCACTTAAACGCCAAACACAACTACGAAATCATTTTTACTTCGGGAACGACTTTCGGAATAAACTTGGTGGCGAATGGTTTTGCAAGTTTAATAAAATCTGGTGATGAGGTGATGGTTTCTGCTTTAGAACACCACAGTAACATTGTGCCTTGGCAATTTTTATGCGAAAAAACGGGCGCAAAGCTGGTCGTTATTCCAATGAATGAAAAAGGAGAATTAATCCTTTCGGAATTTGATAAATTACTTTCCGAGAAAACAAAAATTGTAGCAGTTAACCATATTTCAAATGCGTTAGGAACGATTAACCCAATAGAAGACATCATTACAAAAGCACATGGAGTAGGAGCAGCGGTTTTAATTGACGGCGCTCAAGCTACACCGCATTTACAACCCGATGTACAAGCGTTAGATTGTGATTTTTATGTGTTTTCTGGGCATAAAGTGTGTGGCCCAACAGGCGTGGGAATTTTATACGGAAAAGAGGAATGGTTGCGAAAATTGCCACCCTATCAAGGCGGAGGCGAAATGATTGCTGAAGTAACGTTTGAAAAAACTACGTATGCCGATTTACCACATAAATTTGAAGCAGGAACGCCAAATATCGATGGCGGAATTGTTTTAGGAACCGCTATTGATTACATGAATGCCATTGGTTTTGATAACATTGCAGCTTACGAACACGAATTATTACTTTACGGAACCAAAAGATTACAAGAAATCGAAGGGTTAAAAATCTTTGGAACGAGCGAAAACAAAGCGTCGGTCATTTCGTTCAATATCGAAGGAATTCATCCGTATGATATTGGAACTATTATAGATAAATTGGGAATAGCCGTAAGAACCGGTCATCATTGTGCACAACCGATTATGAATTTTTTCAACATTCCGGGCACCATACGAGCTAGTTTTGCTTTTTACAATACCAAGGAAGAAATTGATATCTTTGTTGAAGCGGTTAAAAAAGCACAAATGATGTTGTCTTAAAAACTAAAAGCATGAAAGCAATTACTTTAATTTTACTTGTATTTAATTTAAGTTGTGTAAGTAAAAAAAATAATACAATAGCACAAACAAACACAGATCAGCATAGTTTTACACTACCAAAAATTGTATTTGAATCAAATTCTCGAGGGTTTTTTCATAGTATTACCATAGAAAATGGCACTATTACTTCTTCCAAAATTAGAGGCGAAAAAGGTTCTCAGTTCCAATTGTCTTCTGATGAAATGAAAACTATTCAAATGGAATTGGAAAAAATAGAATTTGTCAAAATTCCAACGCTAGAAGCGCCTTCAGAAAAACGATTTTATGATGCGGCACCAATTACTTATTTAGAAATAATAGAAAAAGACAAAAGCTATAAGACACCTGAATTTGATGGGGGATACCCTCCAAAATATATTCAAAAATTAGTGCTTACAATTCTAGCAATTGTTGAAAAAAAATAACATGACAATACAAGACATACAACACGAAATTGTTGATGAGTTTTCTATGTTTGACGACTGGATGCAGCGTTACGAATACATCATTGAGCTAGGAAAAACACTTCCTATAATTGACGAGCAATACAAAGTAGACGAAAACATTATTAAAGGGTGCCAATCAAAAGTATGGGTGCATGGCGAAGAACAAGATGGAAAAATTGTCTTTACAGCCGATAGCGATGCTATTTTAACCAAAGGTATTATTGCTATTTTAATTCGGGCGTTTTCAAACCAAACACCAAGTTCAATTTTAGAGGCTAACACTGATTTTATTGATGAAATAGGATTAAAAGAACATTTGTCGCCCACAAGAGCAAACGGATTGGTTTCAATGATTAAACAAATTAAAATGTATGCTTTAGCCTTTCAAGCGAAGCAATAAAAAATTAAACATATAAGCCATATAAGTTAAATAGAATTAACTTAAATTCTCTTTTATGCCTTATATGGTTATAATAAAAATTAAAAAAATGGAAGAATTTAACGATACAATCAATTTAGGGGAAGACGTAGTCAAAGTATTAAAAGGAATTTTTGATCCCGAAATTCCTGTAGATATTTATGAATTAGGTTTAATCTACGATGTCATGATCAACGAAGACAATGATGTAAAAATCGTCATGACTTTAACATCACCCAACTGTCCTGTGGCAGAAACATTGCCGCAAGAAGTGGAGGAAAAAGTAAAATCTATTGATACCGTAAAATCATGCGAAGTAGAAATTACATTTGATCCGCCATGGAGTAAAGATTTGATGAGCGAAGAAGCTAAGTTAGAATTGGGAATGTTATAAAATTTGTTTAATGTTTCAAGTTGCTCAACTTGAAACTTGAAACTTCTCAAATGGACGAAATAGTAAATAAAGTAGCGCAAAGTTCCTTGATGGTATTCGATTTAGAAGATTACTATCCAGATGGTCATGTGGTTGAGGTTGATATTTCCCAATGGTTAGTGGAAGGTTTTTTACTGAAAGAAGCTGATTTTAGAGCCCAATTAAAAGATACCGATTGGTCTAAGTACGATGACAAATATGTGGCTTTATATTGTGCTACCGATGCCATTTTACCTGCTTGGGCATTTGCGTTAGTGGCGGTTCATTTGGCGCCTTTTGCTTTACAAGTTGTTCATGGCACAAAAGAAATGGCAGTTATTGCTTGGTATCAAGACATTTTAAACAAACTCGACTACACCGATTATTTTGACAAACCTGTTATTTTAAAAGGCTGTTCTAAAAAAGCTGTACCCAACCAAGTGTATACCGTAGCCATACAAAAACTACAAAAAGTAGCCAAAAGCGTTATGTTTGGTGAAGCGTGTTCGGCAGTGCCTTTGTATAAACGAAAATAAAAAAGACCTCAACATTGAGGTCTTTTTTTTACTCGTTCTCAACCGCGTCTTTATAATCGGGATATAAGAATTTATTGTACGGAAAGCGTGTAATGTGAATTTCACGCACTGCTTCATAAATCTTTTCTCTAAATTCTTCAAAATTGGCTTTTTCAGTAGCCGAAATAAACAAGGTTTTGCTTTCGCCTAATTTGCTCATCCACGTGTTTTTCCACTCTTCCAAGGTGTAATGTTTGGTAGTTTTCTCCACACTTAAATCGTTTTCATCAAAATAAACCGATTGAAATGCGTCAATTTTATTGAACACCATAATCGTGGGTTTATCGGCACTTTTAATATCCTGCAAAATTTGGTTTACCGAAGCAATATGGTCTTCAAAATCGGGATGTGAAATATCTACCACATGAAGCAATAAATCGGCCTCCCTCACTTCATCTAAAGTACTTTTAAACGATTCAACTAATTGTGTGGGCAATTTTCTAATAAATCCTACGGTGTCGCTTAAAAGAAACGGCAAATTCTTTATTACGGTTTTTCTTACGGTAGTGTCAAGCGTGGCAAATAATTTATTTTCGACAAACACGTCGCTTTTTCCTACGGCATTCATTAAGGTTGATTTGCCCACATTGGTATATCCTACTAAAGCCACACGAACCATGGCCCCGCGGTTGCTGCGTTGGGTAGCCATTTGTTTATCGATTACTTTGATTTTATCTTTTAGCAACGAAATTCTATCTCGCACAATACGGCGGTCGGTTTCAATTTCGGTTTCACCCGGTCCGCGCATCCCGATACCTCCTTTTTGACGTTCCAAGTGCGTCCACATTCCGGTTAAACGCGGCAATAAGTATTGGCATTGCGCTAATTCTACTTGTGTTCGGGCGTATGAAGTTTCGGCACGCTGTGCAAAAATATCTAAGATAAGATTCGTTCGGTCTAGCACTTTACAATCTAATTCTTTGGTAATATTTTTAGATTGTGAAGGGGTTAATTCATCATCAAAAATTACGGTTTTTATATCGTTGTCTTTGATGAAATATTTGATTTCTTCTAGTTTTCCAGTTCCTACAAAAGTTTTAGGGTTGGGCTTATCCATTTTTTGGGAAAAGCGTTTCACCACCGTTCCACCAGCAGTGAAGGTTAAGAACTCCAATTCGTCAAGATATTCGTTTAGTTTATCTTCACTTTGGTTTTGGGTTATTATTCCAACTATAATTGATTTTTCAAAGTCAATAACTTCTT
>NZ_JBILKB010000105.1:0-4960 GCF_044376915.1 Flavobacterium sp. | reverse complement strand
AACAGACAACTTCACGGTATATCAGGTTTTCCAAAACGAGACGAAAGTGAATACGATGCTTTTGGCGTAGGGCATTCATCAACTTCCATTTCGGCAGCTTTAGGAATGGCAATCGCTTCTAGTTTAAAAGGCGATTTTGAAAAGCACCATATCGCAGTTATTGGCGATGCTTCAATAGCGTCCGGAATGGCATTTGAAGGACTGAATCACGCAGGAGTTACCGATGCTAATTTATTAGTGATTCTAAATGATAACGCTATTGGGATAGATCCAAGCGTTGGAGCATTGAAAAACTATTTGACTGCCGTAAAACAAGGCAAAAATCCGAAACAAAATAACATGATAAAGTCCTTGAATTTTGATTATTCAGGGCCAATTGACGGACATAACATCCAATCTGTAATTGAAGAATTAGAGCGACTTAAAAAAGTAAAAGGGCCTAAATTCCTCCACGTTATTACTACCAAAGGAAAAGGACTGCAACAAGCGGAGGAAAATCAGGTGCAATACCATGCGCCAGGAAAATTTGATGCGAATACAGGAGAAATTATTCCTAAATCAGAAGAACATCTTCCACCAAAATTCCAAGATGTTTTTGGAGAAACGATTTTGGATTTGGCACAAAAAAACGAAAAAATTATCGGAATTACTCCAGCAATGCCAACAGGAAGTTCGCTAAAGTTGATGATGGATGCGTTCCCAAAACGGGCATTTGACGTAGGAATTGCGGAACAGCATGCCGTTACTTTAGCAGCTGGAATGGCAACACAAGGCATGATTGTTTTTTGCAATATCTATTCGACTTTTTTACAAAGAGCTTATGATCAAGTCATTCACGACGTAGCTTTGCAAAATTTACCCGTTATTTTTTGTTTGGATCGTGCGGGATTAGTGGGAGAAGATGGAGCCACTCATCATGGCGTTTTTGATTTGGCCTACCTGCGTTGTATCCCAAATATGATTATTTATTCGCCAAGGAACGAAATGGCTTTACAAAATATTTTATATACTTCTCAATTGGGATTGGAACATCCTATTGCGATTCGTTACCCTAGAGGTCGTGGACAAAATACAAATTGGAAAAGTCCGTATCAAAAAATTACCATTGGCAAAGCACACTGTGTAAAAGAAGGAATAAAAGTAGCTGTTTTGTCCAACGGAACGATTGGCAATAATGTAACACAAGCATTAAATAATTTAAATTGTCCAAGTACAATTGCACATTATGATTTTCCTTTTGTAAAGCCACTTGATGAAGCACTTTTGCATACGATTTTTTCTAAATTTGAAACGATAATTACCATTGAAGATGGTGTTGTCTCTGGTGGTTTTGGAAGTGCGATTCTGGAGTTCGCGTCAGCCAATAATTATCACAGTAAAATTCAAATTCTTGGAGTACCAGATATTTTTATCGAACAAGGAACTGTTTTGGAATTGCAACAATTTTGTAAAATTGACGTTTTAAGTTTGAAGCAAATCTTTTCTAATTATTTATAATTTTTTTTTATAAAATGAGATTGAAATTAAGTTTTATATTTTTTGTTGTGACTTTGACAGTTTTAGGTCAAGATACTATTAAATTACAACCCAAGGATTCTTTGTCTCATTGGAAAAACAAAAACAAGATAGGATTTGACATTTCGCAGATTGCCTTTGTAAACTGGAGTGCTGGTGGTAATAGTGCTATTTCAGGATTAATAAAAGGGGATTTTTCTAGAGTGTATACCAAAGGAAATCAAAAATGGGTAAATGAATTAATGGTTCGCTATGGCCTCAATAAGCAAGATGGGGTTGATTTACGAAAAACAGATGATTTAATTCAATTGAGTTCCACTTTTGGTTATAGAAAAGACTCAATTACAAACTGGTATCATTCAGCTAAATTTAATTTTAACACGCAGTTTAGTAATGGATATGCTTATCCTAATACTGAGAAAGCAATTTCTAGATTGTTTGCACCGGCTTATATATTTTTAGGAGTCGGAGCTGAAAATGCAAGTAAATCGAAACATAGAATTTTTTATATCTCTCCTTTTACTTTTAAAACTACCTTTGTATTGGATCAAGCCTTAGCCAATCAAGGCGCGTTTGGGGTAACTAAAGCTGTAGTAGATTCGAATGGATTGATTATTACAAATGGAAAACAGACGAGGACTGAGTTGGGGTTTTTATTTACAAGTTATTACAAAACAGAGATTGCCAAAAATGTTGTTTGGATTAATAGACTAGTACTGTATTCGGATTATATTAACAAATTTGGGAATATTGATATTGATTATGACTTTAGATTGGATTTAACTGTTAATCAGCATGTAAAAGTAAATATTGGCGCACAAATCATTTATGATGATGATATTAAAGCTAAAAAACAGATTGACGGTAAGCAAGTTACATTGGGTCCTAAACTCCAAATTAGACAAATGTTAGGTGTTGGATTGGTTTACACGTTTTAAACTACCATTAAATTACATCCCCTAATATCTGAATGGTCAAAACGACCTAAAACTTCAAAACTACCATTAGGGTATTTTTTTCCTAAGTCTTGAGTAGCAATAAATGAACAGGAATTTATGTTAGCTAAATCAATTACGTTAATACCTCCAGTTTTGCCTTCTCGTACATAAGATAAAGCATCTTCAGTGTCTCGAACTAAAATTTGCATCCATGATGGACATTCGAAAATTCCTTCACCTAATGAATAAGCTTGTGATAATAGTTCGGTCATTCCATATTCGGAATGTATTGACTTAACACCAAATCCAATGCAGAGTTCTTGGTGCAATTCTTCGCGAATCATTTCTTTGCGTTTTCCTTTCATTCCTCCCGTTTCCATGACAATAGTGTTTTCTAATTGGAAAGAATGTTTTTCAACCAAATCTAATAGGGCATACGTAACTCCAATTAAAATTACATTTTGTCCAGCTCGATCCAGTTCCATTAATTTAGCAATGAGTTCGTCATAATTGTGAAGATAAAATCCACTATCGGGCTGAATGGAAAGTTGAATTAAATCATCAACCATATGAATTAAGGAAGAGCCTTCTCTTTCTAAATAGGATGGAAGTAAAGCTAAAATTACATAATCTTCAATGTTGCCATAGAATTGAGAAAATCCTTTGCGGTAGCTCTCTTCATAAATGCCAACATCGGTAACAAAATGTTTACTTGTAATCATTCCTGTTGTGCCACTACTAGTAAAAGTAGTTTCTATAGGATTAGTAGAAGAAATCACTGAATGACTTTTGAAAAATTGAATGGGTAAAAACGGAATTTGCTCAATTGATTTTACTTTTTGGACATCCGTTTTTAAAAAATCACAAAATTCACGGTACACTAAATTATTCTCGTATTGGAAACGAAAAACTTTCAAAGCGATTTTGTCAAACTGCTTTTGATTACTAATGGTGAATATATCGTGAGTTGAAATCAAGAATTATTTTTTTACAAAAGTAATCGAAAATAATGGGAATTAGAAAAAGAGGGAAAGGATAAAGTCAGCGAATTATCTCACAATCAATTTACGAGTAGCGCTATGTTCTTCCTCTCTAATCTTTATAATGTATACACCAGGAGAAAGAGAAGAAAGATTTAATTCTTTTGAATTTAATTGGGTGTGTAATACTTTCTTTCCTAAAACGTCAAAAATTTGAATTTCTTTATCTAAATCATTTTTAGAAGAAATATATACTTTACCGTGAGTCACAGGATTAGGATACAAGCTTAAACCTTCAATTGGTATTTCTTGAAGTTTAAATTGTTGTTTTGTTTCTTGAGCTACTAATTTTGAAGTAAACACAAGTAAAAACAAAAGACTTGATAAGTATATTTTTCTCATTGATTCAATTCTACAATATAAAAGTACTATTTTTTTTAAAACAAATACTAAAATGATTAAAAATACGTTACCGAATTTTTTTTAAGTGCTAAAAATGCATTTTGAATCATCAAAGAATGTGTTGAATTATTCCAATGTTATCAAATTGTTAAGAAAAAGTTTGGTTTATGTAAACAAATTATTATATTTGTTAGGTAACTATTAACAATTAAACCCTAACGATATGAAAAAATTAATGATGATTGCAGTGTTAGTGTTATCTAGTGTGACTTTTGCACAAAATAGAGAGCCTAAATTAGAAGAAGTTAACGGTGCCGTTAAGGCAACTTATTACCATGAAAACGGTAAAATACAACAAGAAGGATTTTTTACTGATGGTAAATTGGATGGTAAATGGATATCCTATAATGAAAACGGTGTTAAAATTGCTATCGCTGAATACTCAAAAGGAGAAAAGGTTGGAAACTGGTTTTTTTGGAATAACGAAGGTTTATCTGAAGTAGACTACTCAAAAGATGCTATTTTATCAATTAAGAAATGGAGTAAAGGGTCTGTTGCTTCAAATTAATTTTATTTAAATCAAAAAGAAAACCCATTTAGACGTTTTATCTAAATGGGTTTTTTAATTTTACTTATTTTACTACTGTAATTATTTAATAAGTGTAGCACCATTTACAGTGGACCAATTGCCTGCTGTTAAGCTTGCTCCGGTTGCGCTAGCGTTAATAGTGTAATTAGCAGTTGGGAAGTTTACAGTTAAATTTCCTACTCCAGCAAACTGACTTGTACCATCATTTATTTTAACTGAAGTTAATTTTATTTTACCACCATTTACTTGATTAGTATTTGTTCTAGCATCTTGAATTCGAACTGCTGTTGCACCAGAAGTTGTATATCCAGCAATTGTGATGTTAGTAAAATCACCATTACCATCTTTTTTAAATTGAATCGCATCATATTCAGCTGCAGATGAACCACCTTCTGTTACTGTTCCAGGAGCTCTCATTAAAGTGATGTTAGCAATCTTTGGGAAGTAAGCGTTATCATTGTTAGATGCTTCAATCTCCATACCAAAATTCCCAATTCCTTCTTGGTAAACATACCAGTTTGAGTTATTTTGACCTT
>NZ_JBILKB010000104.1:0-4998 GCF_044376915.1 Flavobacterium sp. | reverse complement strand
AGTAAAGATTTAAAAAAACGCGGATTCAAATTTGTAGGATCTACGGTTGTGTATGCACACATGCAAGCCACAGGAATGGTTAATGACCATGTCATGGATTGCTTTACAAGAAAATAAATTATGAATAACGACCCGCTTCACGGAAAACCTTTAAAGGAAATTGTAACACAATTAGTGCATTTTTATGGCTTTGATACTTTGGCAGAATTGATCAACATCAATTGTTTTAAAGACAATCCGTCCATAAATTCAAGCTTAAAATTCTTGAGAAAAACCGATTGGGCTAGAAAAAAAGTAGAAGAATTGTACGTGAAAACATTGCCAAAATTTTAGCCTTTCAATACCATCAAAAAATCTTCTCGCTCTATTTCCACACACCCTAAACTCGCTAAATGATCGTTGTATACTTGACAATCTAACAAACGATAATTGGCCATTTCTAATTGTTTTGCCAACGCAATAAAAGCAAATTTACTAGCGTTTGACACGTTTGAAAACATACTTTCACCACAAAAAACATGGCCTAAATCTACACCATATAAACCGCCAACTAATTCCTCATTTTCCCAAACCTCTACACTTTTAGCGATACCCAATTCGTGTAGCTTACAATAAGCATCCACCATGTTATCGGTAATCCAAGTGCCGGGTTGGTCTTTTCTTGAAATTTTTTTACAGTTAACGATTACGTCCCTGAAAGCCGTATTGAAGGTTACTTTGAATTGTTTCCTATTGATGATGTTTCGCATACTTTTCGAAATTTTTAAATCGTCAAAAAACAAGACCATCCGTTCAGGCGGACTCCACCACAATATAGGCTCATCGTCTTCAAACCATGGAAATATCCCTGATTGATAGGCCAAAATCAATCGCTCAGGCGATAAATTTCCACCAACGGCAACAATCCCTTCTTGTGAAGCGGTTTCTACTGGCGGAAAATAGAACTCTTTAGTTAGAAAATACATTTTTTGAGAGAGAAAAAGAAAAAAAGAGAAAAGAAAAAACCATTCTTACTTTATTCTGAATGGTTTCTTTGTTCTTGCCTCTTTTTTAGAATCTATTAAAAAGGTAAATCGTCGTGTTCTTCTTCTTTAAAATTAGTGGCCGGCTCAAAAGGTTCAGTTGCAGGCATTGGTGGCATTGGTGGTGCACTTGGCGCTTCTGCTTGAACTTTTTCTATTCTCCAACCTTGAATAGAATTAAAAAATTTGGTTTCTCCTTGTGGATTAACCCATTCTCTTCCTCTCAAATTGATTGAAACTTTAACTTGTTCACCAACAGCATAATTGTTTAACAAATCCGTTTTATCTTGTGCAAACTCAATCAAAATATGTTGAGGGTATTGCTCTTCTGTGGTCACAACCAATTCTCTTTTTTTGAAAGAAGCACTTACTTGTTGTACAGGATTAATTAATTTTACTCTTCCTAAAACTTCCATAATACTTAAAATTTATTTTTTGGCTAATAACAACTTCCAGGCATCAATAGCTCTTCCATTGTCTACATATTCTTTTGCTTTTTGAAATTTTGTATCCATATCATCGGCACTCAAAACGGCTTTGACTTCAAAATTTTCTTTTACAAATATAGCAATTTCTTCTTCGGTTGGTATATTTTCTATATTTCCTAATTTACCCAAATCATTCCCATTAAAATAACCACTTTCCTTGAAAAAATCAGGAATCATGTCCACTCCAATTCCTAAGGTAGTAAGGGGTTTTTCAACTTCAAACATGCCTAGATTAGCTCTACTATACCAATTGGCTCCCATACGAGCAACTAAATCAATTTTATGCTGATCTATTTGGCCCGTTGCATCCAATATGGATTCACTGATGTGCATTTTAACCACTTCACAAATGACTATATTTCCAGCACCCCCTTGGTCACCCAAAGCAATAATCTCCATGATTTTACATTCAAATTGTACAGGGCTTTCAGCTACACGAAACGGTTTTACTGTATCGGAAGGCAGCATGGTAAAGCCAGCCTTATCAAATTCGTTTATCCCTTTGGGATATTCGGTACTCGATAAAGACATTTGTTGCACCATGTCATGATTCACTACATTAATTACAACTTCCTTAGTAGTTTCTGCATTGTTTAAAGTGTGCTTTGTAGTGTTGTCGCGCACCCGTCTTGCCGGTGAGAAAATCAAAATCGGCGGATTTGCGCTAAATACATTGAAAAAGCTAAAAGGCGATAAATTAGGATTTCCATATGCGTCTAATGTACTTGCAAAAGCAATGGGTCTCGGTGCCACAGCACTTTGTAAATACCCTTGTAATTTTGCTGCTGCTATTTCTTTTGGATCAATACTTAACATGATGGGGATTATTTTTCACAAAGATAATAAGAATAAAGCCAATTTCAAGAGCAAAAATTAAAAGCATCTATAAACTTTACGTCTCCACAACAATTAAGCATCACACTAAAATCAATCAATTAAATGTTTTTAGTATTTTTACATCAAATCTTAATTGATGCAGTTTTCAGAAAAACGAAATATTACCCGTTGGTTCATAATAGTTGCTTCCTTTTTCATTGTATTATTAATACTTTGGAACACCTACAATTTTTTTCAAATATTCAAACATGAAGAACGCTCAAAAATGGAATTTTGGGCCAAAGCACTGACAAGTGTAGCCAATGCTAATGAAAATTCTGATTTGAGTTTGCCTTTTGAAATCATCAGTAAGAATACCACCATCCCCATTTTTATTACAGATCGAAAAGACAGCATTATTGATTCCAACAATATTGACGACGCCATTTCTAATGATCCTATCGCGCTAAAAACCTATTTTAATTCCATCAAGAACGACAACCAACCCATAAAAATTGAGCGATCAAAAAATGAGTACCAATTGGTCTACTATGGAGATTCGCCGTTATTAAATAAATTAAAATATTATCCCATTGCGTTACTTTTAATCATTATTTTATTTGGAGCTGTGGTGTATAATTTTTACAAAGCCACCAAAATGGCAACTCAAAATAAACTTTGGGCGGGAATGGCAAAAGAAACAGCGCACCAAATTGGTACTCCCCTATCATCTTTAATTGGATGGTTAGAACTCTTGAAATTAGAAAATGTTTCCGAAAGTTCTCTCATTGAAATTGAAAAAGATATCCATCGTTTACAAACCATAACCGATCGCTTTTCAAAAATTGGAAGCGAACCCTTACTTGAACAGAAAAACATCATTGCAGAGACCAAACAAGCAATAGATTATTTGCAAACAAGGGTATCTAAACAGATTTTATTTACATTTTCAGCGCCTGAAGATCCCATATATGTCGCTATTAATGCCGCATTACACAGCTGGACCATAGAAAATTTAGTCAAAAATGCTATTGACGCTATGAGAGGAAAAGGTCATTTAGATCTAACGATTACTTCGCTTGGAAATAAGGTAAAAATTACAATTACCGACACCGGCAAAGGCATTCCAAAAAACCAATTTACAAGGATCTTCGAGCCCGGATTTACTACTAAAAAAAGAGGTTGGGGTTTGGGATTGTCGTTAACAAAACGAATTGTACAAGAATACCACAAAGGGAGAATTAAAGTAGCGCATTCTGAAATTGGAAAAGGAACGGCCATTCAAATGAGTTACAAGACCATAGAAAAAAATCTCGACTAGTCGAGATTTTTTTCTAGATTGGAAGCTATTTCACGCGCTAATGCTGAAAATTCTTCAGCGGACAAACTTGTTTTTCGTTGAAAACGCATATCGTCCATATCGTGAAGCGGAATCAGATGTACGTGAACATGAGGCACTTCTAAACCAACAACTGCCAATCCAATTCGCTTGCATGCTACCGATTTTTCAACAGCCTTAGCTACTTTTCGTGAGAATTTCATCAAGCCTAAATAGTGTGCTTCTTCCATATCGAAAATCTTATTGATTTCCTGTTTTGGAATGCAAAGGGTGTGCCCTTTTGCATTTGGATTTACATCTAAAAAAGCCAAATAATTTTCGTCTTCGGCAATTTTATAACAAGGGATTTCCCCATTTACTATTTTGGTGAAAATACTAGCCATTGTATTAATCTCTTGAAATTTCGAGTACTTCAAATTTTAATATTCCATTAGGAACGTTGATTTCAGCAACCTCACCAACTGATTTTCCCAACAACCCTTTTCCAATAGGTGAAGTAACTGAAATTTTCCCTGTTTTTAAATCGGCTTCACTTTCAGCAACTAACGTGTAGGTCATTTCCATTCCGTTCGATTGGTTTTTGATTTTCACAGTAGATAACACTAAGGCCTTAGAGACATCCAATTGTGATTCATCAATTAAACGCGCATTAGCTACTACTTCTTCCATTTTAGAAATGCGCATTTCTAATAATCCTTGGGCTTCTTTAGCTGCGTCATATTCTGCGTTTTCAGACAAATCGCCTTTATCTCTAGCATCTGCAATTGCTTGTGATGCTTTAGGTCTTTCTATGCTTTTAAGATGTTCTAATTCATCTCTTAATTTTTTTAATCCTTCTGCTGTGTAATAAGATACTGTACTCATAACTTCATCGTTTATATAAATAGAAAAAATCCCATCAGCTGGGATTTCTATTCACAAAGATAGTAATTTATTTTTAAAATTAATTTATGACCTTCTATAATGTTAGGTCAAAAGTAATTAATTAAATTTGTTTTTCAATTGCGCTAAAAATTTATCCATGAAAAAATATTTGCTTTTTGTTTTCGTACTACTTTTAATGGGTTGTGATAAAGAAAATTTTAGCAACAACAATCCTTATTTGCCCAATTATTCGTTTGCCTACAACATTAACATGAATTTACCCCAATACAGCAACTTACAATTTCCAAGTAACGCCGTATATATAAATGCGGGAAACACTGGAGTTCGAGGTGTTTTTGTCTTCAATACCGGCAGCGGTTATGTCGCTTTTGATGCTGCATGCCCCAATCAAGCTTTGAGCAGCTGTTCCACCATGACCCTCAACGGGATCAATGTTGTTTGCCCATGT
>NZ_JBILKB010000103.1:0-5012 GCF_044376915.1 Flavobacterium sp. | reverse complement strand
TGAAGGGAAAAAGTCTCGACATTTTTGATTACAAAAGTGAAGATAAAGCGGTACGCACCCATTTTATTAACGAAATTTCAAATCGTTCGCTAATAATTGGCGGGGGTGGTTTGCTCAATCGCAGTGGTTTTGATAAGCAAATGCAACTGTTTGAAAAACTGACCCAAAAAGGTAAAAAAATAGTTCTTTGGGGTGTGGGGCACAACGAAAAATCACCCAAAACATATGGAAAAGTTTCGAAATATTCCGTTGATATTCAAAAATTTGGTTTAGCTGGAACTAGAGATTACAACATGCCAGGCGAATATGTGCCTTGTGTGAGTTGTTTGCATCCTATTTTTGATCAACAGTTTACCCTTTCTAATGAAGTAGGCGTTGTTTTTCATAAAGACACGCTCAAAAAAGAACACATTACAACTAAGTATCAAAATTTTGCTACTTCGTCCAATACCACTAATCTAGAAGAATTGATTCAATTTATTGGCAGTTCCGAAAACATCATAACCGACAGCTATCATACTATGTATTGGGCCATGTTGTTGGGGAAAAAAGTGATTGCCATCCCAAATTCTTCGAAATTTTTCGATTTCAAACACCAACCCATCATTTCAACTTTTGATGAGGCACTTCAACATTTGAATAAAGGAGTAATTTATAACGGATTGCTAGACGAATGTAGAGATCTTAATCATAAATTTGCTGAAAAAGCCTTCAACTATTTAAATCTTTAACATGGACATCAATACCGAAGTACACAATGCTTTCGAAGTGATCAAAAATGGTGGTATTATTTTATATCCTACCGATACGGTATGGGGTATTGGCTGTGACGCTACAAATGAAGAAGCCATACAAAAAATATATGCTTTAAAACAACGCGAGGAAACGAAAAGCATGATTGTTTTATTGAATGGAGAACGTATGATGTATAATGTTTTCAAAGAAGTTCCAGAGGTTGCCTGGCAGATTCTTGACTTATCGGAAAAACCTACCACTTTAATCCTTGATAATCCGAGAAATGTAGCAAAAAACATCATCGCAGAAGACCAAACTTTAGGAGTTCGGATCGTAACAGAACCTTTTTGCTTTAAACTCATGGAGCGCATGAAAAAGCCATTGGTTTCGACTTCTGCCAATATATCGGGAATGTTTACACCTAAAACTTTCAAAGAAATTAGTCCCGAAATTATAAAAGGTGTCGACTATGTAGTAAATTTGCATCACGATAAAGTATGCAAAAATCCTTCTACGATTATCAAATTAGGTTTAGATAGTCAGGTAAAAGTGATTCGCAAATAAAAATGTGCCAATATTTCGATTTGTCAATTAGCCAATGATGTTGTTTGATAATTAATTAGCACATTGACGAATTGTCACATTGACGAATTAAAAAAATGAATTACAAACAACAGTTAGAACATAACATTTTCAAAATCATAACGCAGGCAGCACAAGAACTCAACTTGGAATGCTATGTGATTGGTGGTTTTGTACGCGATATCCTACTGAATCGAAACCATAAAAAAGACATTGACATTGTAGCTGTTGGAAGTGGAATTGAACTGGCATTAAAAGTATCCCAACTCATCCCTTTTCATCCCAAAGTACAGGTTTTTAAAAATTATGGCACAGCTATGTTGCGATATGATGATATGGATATCGAATTTGTGGGTGCTAGGAAAGAATCCTATACACATGATAGTCGTAACCCTTTAGTAGAAAACGGCACGTTAAAAGACGATCAAGAACGTCGTGATTTTACCATAAATGCGCTTGCTTTTTCATTGAATTCAGCAAATTTTGGCGATTTAGTCGATCCCTTTAATGGTGTATCCGATTTAGAAAACAAAATCATCAAAACACCCTTAAATCCAGATATCACCTATTCGGATGACCCCTTACGCATGATGCGTGCTATTCGTTTTGCCACCCAATTGAATTTTGAAATTGAGTCCGAATCATTAGCCGCAATTTCAAAAAACAAAGAGCGAATTCACATCATTTCAGGAGAACGGATCGTGGATGAATTGCACAAAATACTGGCTTCTGAAAAACCATCTATAGGATTTTTACACTTGTATCAGACGGGGCTACTCGACATCATTATACCTGAATTGACCGCGTTAAACAATGTCGAAGAAGTAGAAGGTCATACCCATAAAAACAACTTTTACCATACACTAGAAGTCGTAGATAACATTTGTCCCAATACCGATGATGTGTGGTTGCGTTGGGCAGCACTACTACATGATATTGGCAAAGCACCTACCAAAAGGTTCAATAAAAAACAAGGCTGGACCTTCCACGGACATGAATTTTTGGGCGGCAAAATGGTCAAAAAAATCTTTGAACGTTTGCACATGCCATTGAATCACAAAATGAAATTTGTGCAAAAAATGGTCATGATGAGTTCGCGACCCATTGTAATTGCCGAAGACATAGTTACCGATAGTGCTGTAAGACGATTGGTTTTTGATGCCGGTGAAGATGTTGATAGTTTAATGACTTTGTGTAAAGCCGATATCACCACAAAAAACCCTAAGAAATTCCAGAAATATCATAAAAACTTTGACATCGTAAAAGAAAAAATTATTGAAGTTGAAGAAAAAGACCGCGTTCGAGTATTTCAACCGCCCATATCTGGTGAGGAAATCATGGTACTATTTGGTTTAAAACCAGGTAGAGAAATAGGAATTTTAAAAGAAGCAGTTAAAGAAGCGATCTTAGAAGGTGACATCCCAAATGAGTATGAAGCCGCAAAAGAATATGTTATAATACGTGCTGAAAAATTAGGTTTAAAAAAAATATAAATAAAATAGCTGCCAATCTGCGGACATAACAAATGAAAAAATATTTTCTTACAACAGCAAAAACAGCATTAGTTTTAGTCTATTTGGTCATTCTTGCAGGTGCCTTAGTTCGAATGACAGGTTCAGGAATGGGTTGTCCAGACTGGCCAAAATGCTTTGGCTATTACATTCCGCCGACGGAACAAAAAGAACTTGAATTCACACCTAATAAAGTTTACGATAAAGGTCAAGTGATCATAAAAAATGAAGGTTTACTGGTAGCTAAATCGGATTTCACGGCTTCAACCTCTTTTTCAGAAACCAATTGGGAAGCCTATACCAAACACGATTATGCTATTTTCAACCCAGCGCATACGTGGATTGAATACATCAATAGATTGCTAGGAGCATTGGCCGGAATAGCTTGTTTTGTTGCGTTTATTTTCGCTTTTGGGTATTGGAAAGAAAACAAAAAAATAGCTTTCTATTCGCTGTTGGTTTGCATACTGATGGGGTTTCAAGCTTGGTTAGGAAAAACAGTAGTGGATTCGGTATTGAGTCCGGTCAAAATTACCACCCACATGTTAACGGCCTTCTTAATTGTGGGGTTACAGTTGTATATTATATATGTGGTTTCAGCTAAAAACAGTATTAGAAAATACGACAAAACATTTAGCACAACACTTGTTGTAGTGCTGCTTCTTACTATTGTTCAAGTGGTTTTGGGTACTTATGTCCGGGAGTTCATTGATACCGTTGAAAAATCGGGAGCACCTAAATCATTTTGGTTACAACATCCTGAAATTACATTTTACGTTCACCGAAGTTTTTCAATAGTTGTCTTTTTTGCCAATTTATTTTTACTGCTTCGAAATAGCAATCTGAAATTGGGATTCGAAAAAGTAAATTGGGTCGTTCGAATTTTAATTTTCGAAATTATATCCGGTATCATCATGGTGTATGTTGATTTTCCATTCGGAAGTCAGACCCTACATTTGGTCTTAGCAACATTCTTATTCAGTGTGCAATTTTATTTACTGTTAGAAAATAAAAAAGTAACAGAAAAATAATACTACTTTTGCAGTCCGACTATATTGTCACAGTTCTTTGTTATTAACTTTAGATGTCAAAACTACATGCCTCTGATAAATTTTTAGACTTATCAGACTACGGAAGGTCATTTGGAAGATTTTTCGCGCTCCAATTAAAAGAAACACGCTTTACGCCTATTCATGTTACCCTTCTATTTGGACTTTCCGGATTGCTAGCTTTGTATAGCATTTGGAACCAATCCTATATTGCTGCTGCCTTTTTTATTGTATTAAAATCAGGAATTGATGCTGCCGATGGCGAATTGGCCCGCTTAAAGAAAACACCTTCCTATGTGGGACGCTATTTGGATAGTATCTTTGATATTGTGCTCAATTTTTTATTCCTGATGATGATTTGCTACGTTTCTAAAACTCCATTTTGGGTAGCTTTACTAGCTTTTATCGGATTGCAACTTCAAGGAACACTTTACAATTACTACTATGTAATTTTGAGAAATAAATCGGTTGGAGGTGATACGACCAGTAAAATATTTGAATACAAAACACCCAAAGCATTGCCTGGGGAAACCCAAAAAGCGGTTGCTATCTTATTTGGACTGTACACCATTTGTTACGGTGCTTTCGACAAAATCATCCATACTTTAGACCCTGAAGCTTATAAAGTTAAAACCTTTCCTAATTGGTTCATGACCTTACTTTCGGTATACGGATTAGGCTTTCAATTGCTCATCATTGCTTTGATGCTGCCTTTGGGTTGGATCGACTATATCGCACCCTTTTTTATCGGTTATTCGAGTTTGCTCTTTATCCTGATTGGGATTCGAAAAACAGTATTAAAACCTTAACCACTAATTAGTAGGGAGTCCAATTTACCATTGAAGTGCTAATTTCTAAGGAATTATTAGTACCATTGTAACATATTGTAAATTAATTCGTTTTAGTATCAACCATTAATTACCTATGAAAAAAATCAAAACCATTTTTTGCCTTGTATTACTTTTATCGTTTCATGTTGGAGATTCGTGCAGCATGTATAAAGTGACAAAAAATGGAAAAACAATGGTTGGGTGTAATGAAGATGCTTGGAGAACCACTTCCCATATTTGGTTTGAAGTTGGACAAAACAACCAATATGGAGCAGCTTTTACAGGCTCTAGATGGGACGGAGAAA
>NZ_JBILKB010000048.1:0-15876 GCF_044376915.1 Flavobacterium sp. | reverse complement strand
GCAAAAAATGCCAAAATATGCTTGATAAAGAATTTTTCATCATCTGATAGCTTATTGTTCCAATCGTTTAAATCGGTATGCAAATCGATCTCTTCCGCCGTCCAAATACAGGCTTCTTGTTTTTTATACCATTCCCAAATATCTTGGTGCTTGATTGGAAAAATGACAAATCGATCTTTGTTTTCTTGCAAAATAGGCTCTACTACAGACATAGCTATTTGATTTTTTTTAAAAAATAATTGTGAAAAAATGCATTTATTAGGGAACTACAAAGTTTGTCATTTGAAATGAAAAAAGAAAGGCAAACTTATTCACAATTGGAGTAAGTTTTTAACAAAGTGCGAATTTCCCATTCTTGTAAAACGGAAATTATAACTATTTGATTTTCAATTGTTTAAAAACAAATTAAACAAGCGTTAAAACCTCGTGAGCGGCAATAAAATAGGCCATTTAGATCGAATTATATCGAATAAAAAAGAATTATTTTTTCAAGTCTTGGGCTACTTTTTCCAACTCGTCATACCATGGCTGACCAAATTTTCGAACCAATGCTTCTTTAACAAATTGGTATACCGGTACTCCTAATTCTTCACCCAAGGCACAGGCATCCGAACAGATATGCCATTTGTGGTAATTGACAGCCGCAAAATCGGAATATTCTTTTACACGAATCGGATATAAATGGCAAGAAACCGGTTTTTTCCAATCAACGATGCCTTCATTATACGCTTGTTCTATTCCGCAAAGTGCTGTTTTTCCATCAAAAATTACATACGCACAATCTTTTCCGTTAATTAACGGGGTTTCTAATTCTCCAAATTCTGACGTCACGTGAGTGCCTTGCGCTTCAATGGCTTTTATGCCATCAGGACGAAGGAATGGTTTTACTTTCTCAAAAATTTCAGCCAAAATTTTAGTTTCTGACTCCTCTAATGGTGCGCCGGCATCACCGTCTACACAGCATGCCCCTTGACAAGCTGATAAATTGCACACAAATTCTTTTTCTAGGATTTCTTCGGAAACGATGGTTTTATGGAGCTGAAACATAGTGTCTGTATTAAAAAGCAAAGATAAGAAATGATTTAGGATTGCGGATTAACGATTGACGATTTTAGAAATTTGTTTTTTGCTGTGCGTAATTGCATGTGCACTTGCTTTTGTCTTTGCTTTGATAATGTCTCGTTAAATTAAAAAAGTTCTTTAGCCAATATCCTTATATTTGCACAAAATCAAAGAAATGGAGACAGGAATTATTTGGAAAGACGTTTTTACCATAGGTATGATTCTATTTGCGGTAATCGATATTGTGGGAAGTATTCCTATAATAGTAGATTTACGCAGTAAAATGGGACATATTCAATCGGAAAAAGCAACGATTGTAGCAGCGATAATTATGATTGCCTTTTTATTTGTAGGCGATGAAATATTAAAACTTATCGGTATCGACGCCAATTCATTTGCGGTAGCAGGTTCTTTTGTTTTATTTTTTCTAGCTTTAGAAATGATACTCGGCATTCGATTGTACAAAGAAGACAATCCGAGTACCGCTTCCATCGTTCCTATTGCGTTTCCATTAATAGCTGGCGCGGGTACCATGACAACCATCTTATCCTTACGAGCCGTGTATGCTAACATTAATATCATTATTGCTATCATTTTAAACGTTATTGTAGTCTATGGGGTATTAAAATCATCCGGGAAAATCGAAAGGATATTAGGAAATAATGGATTGGGTGTGATTCGTAAAATATTTGGCGTAATTTTGCTAGCCATAGCCGTAAAATTATTTGCATCTAACGTTAAAGGATTATTTATTTAGAAAACTATATATGAAAATTTTTACTTACATAGCGGTTGCTATTGCTTTAGGATTGATTGGTTTCAACTTATTTCAAATTGATTACAGTCAACCCTTTGAAGGAAAAAGTACCATTGCAATCATTGGAGTTGTTGCTGGGATTTGTGCGATATTATTATTACTGCTTTTGCGTTTTTCTAAAATGGTTGTAGAAAAAACCAAAGAATAAGAATGTTTGATGTTCTCATTATTGGAGCTGGGGTGTCCGGAGTTTCGTGTGCTTTGGTATTAGGATCCGCGAAGCATAAACCCTTTGCAACCGAAAAAAAATTAGCACTGATTGCACACCAAAAAGCTTCTTCATTACAAAATGCTATATTTAATAATGCCTATGGCATTTCTGCTGGGAAATTAGGTAGTGAGTTACTGGATGAAAGTCTAGCGCATTTATCAAAATCATACCCACATGTTCAGCAAATCAGTGGTGAAAAAGTACTTGCTATCTCAGGTGAGGAAGGAAATTTCAACATAACAACAACTAAAGCTATACGGAAAGCCAAAATCATAGTCATAGCTATTGGAGCCGGCAATCCATTTACCATAGAAGGCTTGGAGGAATTCATCGAACCACATCAGAAAATTTCTGCACTAAAAAACAGAATCCAATTACAAAACACCGATCATTTGGTATCTGAAGGAATCTATGTAGCGGGTGTTTTAGCCGGACACAGAAGTCAATTGAGTATCGCAGCCGGAAGTGGTGCTGCCGTTGCCACCGACATTTTAACGTTATGGAATCACGGAAATCATACGATGGTGCATGATGCTATTGGGAAGTGAAAATTAGCGTTTTAGTACCTTATTCACCATTTTATCTTCTTTCAACAGCAATTGATAATAGGCTTGATCTGTAAATAATTGTTGTACGAATTCTGCATGCATATACTGCAACACTTTGGCTTTTTGCTGCTCCAAATTTAACAATAATCCGCTCTCTTTCATACGGCTTTTAAAGGCCTTAAAATAAATTGAATTTTGTACTAATTCTTGTCTAATTTCTGAAATCGACATATTTGTGAATGCTTTTCGGTTTTGGTCCAATTGTTCAAAAACAAAATAATTCATCAATCCCGATTGCAAAAATAACGCAATCATTTCTGCACCGTGTTTTCCTTCTAAAGGCACAAAAACATCCGGAATAATACCACCGCCACCATAAACAATTCGTCCTTTTTTAGTTTTGAATTTTAAGCTATCCGAAATTTTAATTTTATCTTTTTCATACAATTCGCCCGTTTCAAAGCGTTTTTGAAATTCGTTGAAATAGTTTTCACCTTTATCTTCATAGGGCTTCTGTATGGAGCGTCCCGAAGGCGTATAATAACGAGCCACCGTTAATCTAACCGCGGAACCGTCGCCCAAAGGCATTTCACGTTGCACCAATCCTTTCCCAAAAGAGCGCCTGCCAACAATGGTTCCGCGATCGTTATCTTGAATGGCTCCTGCCAATATTTCACTGGCCGATGCGGTTTCTTCGTTGATCAATAGCGTTACTTTCCCCGATTCAAAATCACCCTTTTCTGTAGCTAGCGTACTTTCTGTTTTTCCTTTTTTATTTTTGGTTTTAACGATAAATGCCTCTTTTTTCAAAAATTCGTCAGCAATTGCAACCGCCGATTCGAGGTATCCTCCACCATTATCTCTTAGATCTACAATTAATTCCTTAGCACCTTGCTCTTTTAATTGGGTCAACCCAGAAATGAATTCGTCATAAGTGGTTTCTGCAAAGCGATTAATTTTAATATAACCAACCGTTTTAGTCAGCATAAGCGCTATATCCACACTTTTTATTGGAATAACTCCTCGTTGTAACGTAACCGTCCATTTTTTATGTTCTGATTTTCGGTAAACAACTAACTTAACCGGAGTATCCTGTTTGCCTTTTAATATAGAAAAGAGGGAGTCGGTTGACATGTTCTTTTGAAACAATTGGATAGAATTGGCATACAAAATACGATCCCCTGCTTTTATTCCCGCTTTTTCTGAGGGACCGTTAGCAATAGGTTTAATGACTGAAACGGTATCCTTAAACATGTAAAAATTCACACCAATTCCAACAAAATCCCCGCGCATACTTTGTGAAACGGCTTCTAAATCATTTTTTGGAATATAAACCGAATGCGGATCTAGTTTGGCTAAAATTTCCGTCACAGTTAAATCAACAATTGAATCGGTATCGAGACTGTCTACATATTCCCTTTCAATAAAATCAATAAGTTTATGGAGTTTGGTTGTTTGGATATTTCGGGAAAAAAAGCCTTTTCCGGATGGCGCATGTAAAGCACTTCCTAATACAAAACCAATAGCTAGTATGATTGAAATTAGTAACGGGATGTATACTTTATTTATTTTCATATACTAACTCAAGTCCGCCAACCATTCTACCTCAACACCTGCTTTTCTTAAAAAATCGACACCTGATGTATCTTTATACTCGTTGTGATACACCACTCGTTTGATTCCCGATTGGTGAATTAATTTACTGCAATCTTTACATGGAGAGAGGGTAATATATAAGGTGGCGTCTTCACAAGATTGTGTGGAGCGTGCTACTTTTAATATTGCATTGGCTTCAGCATGAAGCACATACCATTTGGTTGCATTACTGTCGTCTTCGCAACAGTTTTCAAACCCCGATGGGGTACCATTGTACCCGTCGGAAATAATCATTTTATTTTTTACGATAATTGCTCCTACCTTTTTGCGCTGACAATACGACAAATTACCCCATTCTTTTGCAATTCGGAGGTAAGCTTTGTCGTATTTTTCTTTTTTTTCTTTCTTCATTAGTGATTCCAAATTTCATTTTCGATTAGCATTGGCAAAACTACACCAATTATAAATGCCGACAATACGAGCGCCCAATCTCTTTTTGAAAATTTAAAAAAAGATTGTGACATATAGGAGGCTACCAAAACTACTAATACTACGATAAGTTGGGCCCCTTCAATACCTAACGCAAATTCCATCAACGGTAATAATTTATCGGTGGCATTCCCCGGAAGTATGGTTTTAAAATAATTAGAAAATCCTAGTCCGTGAATGATTCCAAAAAAAACAGTGACTACCGCTTCAAATGAAATGCGTTCTTTTTTGATGGGCTTTCCGGCGGTAATTAGGTGATAAGCGGCGGTAATGAGTATGGTGATTGGAATTAAAAATTCAACAAACTGTGCTTTAATTTGAACCACTTCAAATACCGACAGCAGCAAAGCCAAGGTGTGACCTAAGGTAAAAAGTGTGACCAAAATCAATACTTTTTTCCAATCTTTAAACGCGTACGGCACCACTAAAGCCATTAAAAACATTACGTGATCATAGGCAGCACTATCCAAGACATGCTTGAGCCCAATATTGAAATACAATAAAAACTCCGACATAATTTTACTTTTATTGAAACATTCAAACTTACAATTTATTTTATTATATTGGTATAGTGTAGACAGAAAAGCTTGCAAATTTGTTTCTAAAAATGGAAAAAATGTGTAATTTTGTAGCTATATAAAAACAAATACTATGTCCATTTCAGATTTATACGATAGCGGTTTTAGAAACAGAAACAAAGGTCACTTTTCAGCAATTGTTAGAGTGGCGTTATCCGACGGAACGTTATCTCAAGAAGAAAAAAAATTCTTAGATAAATTAGCCATCAAATTAGAAATTTCTCCATCAGAATATGAAGAAATTTTAGCAAATCCAGTAAAATATCCAGTAAATCCGCCTTTATTACACACCAGTCGTTTGGAACGTTTGTATGATTTGGCGCGCATGGTGTATACAGATGAACATATAATGGCTGAAAAAGAACAGGGATTATTGACACGATTTGCATTAGCTCTAGGCTTTACTCCAGGAAATGTAAATTACATCGTTGACAAAGCGTTAAAATTAGTAGATCACAAAGTAGATTTGGACACTTTTACCTACGAAATGCAACACATGAACAAATAAACCAATCGCTTGTAAAAAAGTAAAGCACTAACTCTTTTGAATTTGTGCTTTTTTTATAATCTTTTTGAGAAGGTTATTTGGCTTTAGTCATACATTCCTCTGCTTTTTCGACCATTTCCTTGTTGCCACAGAAAAAAGGAACTCGTTGGTGCAAAGACGTGGGCTGAAGCTCCATAATTCTGTCATATCCATCGGACGCCTTCCCTCCGGCTTGTTCAGCAATAAATGCCATAGGATTGCATTCATACAACAGACGCAGCTTTCCACTCGGCGTTTTAGAAGTTGTGGGATATAAATAAATACCTCCTTTGATCATGTTGCGGTGAAAATCTGAAACTAAACTTCCTATATAGCGCGATGTATACGGTCGGTCTCCTTCTTCCGACTGACAATATTTAATATAATCTTTTACCCCTTGAGGAAAATGCACATAATTTCCTTCATTAATAGAATAGATATTGCCTTTTTCGGGATATTTCATGTTTGGATGTGATAAATAGAACGTTCCAATCGCTGGGTTTAGTGTAAACCCATTTACGCCATGACCCGTTGTGTAGACCAACATTGTAGAAGTACCATAAATAACGTATCCTGCCGCTACTTGATTGATGCCGGGCTGTAAGAAATCTTCCATAGTAACAGGAGTTCCCACCGGCGTAATTCTTCTAAATACTGAAAAAATAGTTCCTACAGAGACATTCACATCGATGTTGGAAGAGCCGTCCAGTGGATCCATTAAAACTACATATTTATTATTGTGACTGTTGTCTGAACCGGCTACGGTAATAAAATCATCATTTTCTTCTGAGCCAATACCACAAACTATTTCGCGATTGATTAAGGTTTGAATGAACACCTCATTGGCATAAACATCTAATTTTTGTTGGTCCTCCCCTTGAATATTTTGTTCGCCTGCAGCCCCTACAATATCTACTAATCCTGCTTTATTTACTTTATAATTTACTACTTTAGCAGCCAATCGGATTGAATTAATAATGCGCGACAATTCGCCTGTTGAGTATTGAAACGAATTTTGGTGTTCAATGATAAATTCGCCTAGAGTTGTGTTGCTTTTTTCCATTACGAAAACGTTGTAGTTGTATTAGTGGCACAAATATCGCAAATTTTGTGAAAAGAACATATTAAATTAAAAAGATGTTCAAGTAAATTTTATTTTTGTAAAAAATTAAACCATGCAGATTCGAAAAGCCGCCCAAAAAGATATGCCTTTTGTATTAGAATTGATACAAGAATTAGCTGCTTTTGAAAAAGAACCGGAAGCGGTTGTAGTGACCGTGGACGATTTGATTCGCGATGGATTTTCAGATTCGCCTCTTTTTCATTGTTTGGTTGCCGAAAAAGAAAATACCATTATTGGGATGGCATTATTTTATTATCGCTATTCCACATGGAAAGGAAAAACCATACATTTGGAAGATTTAATTGTAAAGGCCAACCAAAGAGGAACAGGAGCCGGTTTTGCCTTGTACCAAGAAATCATAAAGCAAGGCAAAAAAGACAATGTGAGAAGAATTGAGTGGAATGTTTTGGACTGGAACATCCCTGCTATTGCCTTTTATGAAAAGTCGGGTGCTAGAGTTTTGGCCGACTGGCTGGTGGTGCAAATGGATGAAAATGGAATCGAAAGATTTTTGATAGAAGATTAACGATATATGATTTTTGAAGTAACTATTAATTGAACTCATGAAAATATTCAAATTTGGAGGAGCCTCCGTAAAAGATGCCGATGGTGTTAAAAATGTATTACAAGTATTACAAACGGTAGGATGTGAAGATGTATTGCTGGTAATTTCCGCTATGGGGAAAACCACTAATGCATTGGAAGTAGTCATTGCAAATTATTTTGAAAAGTCAAAGGAATTAAACGCATCGCTTCAGGAAGTTCGAAAATACCACAATCAAATATTATTGGACTTATTTGAAGACGAAGATCACGAGGTGTTTTTTGATGTCAATGCTCATTTTGATGATTTAGAATATTTTATCCGCAGTACAAAATCGCCCAATCATAGTTTTGTTTACGATCAAGTAGTGAGTATAGGCGAACTGGTTTCTACCACAATTGTAAGTCATTATTTCAATTTTAGAGGATTAAAAAACAACTGGATTGATGTACGTCCGTTAATAAAAACCGACAACAATTACCGCGACGGACAAGTCGATTGGGAAGCTACACAAAAATTAATCACTAAAGGAGTTAAGAAAAAATCATTGAACATTACCCAAGGATTTTTAGGTTCCGATGAAAATAATTTTACTACTACATTGGGCCGTGAAGGCTCAGATTATACTGCAGCAATTTTTGCCTATTGCCTGGGAGCCGAAAGCGTAACCATTTGGAAAGATGTTCCTGGGGTATTAAATGCAGATCCAAGATATTTTGAGAACGCCATATTACTGCATCAAATTTCTTACAGAGAAGCTATTGAATTGGCTTTTTATGGCGCATCGGTAATCCATCCAAAAACGCTACAACCGCTACAAAAAAAAGAAATTCCATTGTATGTTAAATCGTTTATCAATCCAACCTTACCCGGAACTTGTGTTTCTAAAGGTGCCGATTTAGAACCAAAAACGGCTTGTTTCATCTTGAAGAAAAATCAATTATTGCTCTCCTTGTCTTCTATTGATTTTGATTTTATAATGGAAAATCACATCAGCGAGATTTTTGCGTTATTTTCAAAACATAAAATCAAAGTTAATTTAATTCAAAACACTGCGATTAGTTTCTCGGTGTGTATAGAAGATAAATACAATAATTTTGAAGGCTTGCGAAAAATATTGGCCAAGAAATTTAAAGTATCCTACAACGAAAATGTATCGCTGTACACCATTAGACATTTTGATGAAAACGCAGCACAAATAGTTGAAACCGACAAAACAATATTGCTACGTCAGATTTCGAGAGAAACCATGCAAGTTATTACAAAGGAGTAATTTTATCACCGATTCACCGATTTTTCAATTTACAAATTCGTGAATCTGTGGGAAAAACAAAATACGCCTTTTTTCCAACAATAAATACTACTTTTGAAGATTCGGAGTTATAGTGTTTATGCAAAAATTTGTTTTTTTAATGGGATTTATCTTCTGTGTTTTGGGTAGTTTTGCTCAAGAGACGTTGACCGCCTATTCCACAAAAAAAATTGCCTTTACGAAGGATACTATTGCGATCGAAAAATTCAGTATCAACAATTCTTACTTTGAAATAAAAGACAAAAAAGGGAATACTATTGCCCCTCGTTTTTATCACGTTGATTTTCAAAAAGGGACTTTGATTTTTACCCAAGACATTCCTCTTTCTGATTCTTTAATAGTTCACTATGCCAAATTTCCTGATTTTTTAACCAAAACCTATTCCATCTACGATGATGCTAAAGTGGTTTCAAACGAAGCAGGCAAATACGTCATTTTCAAAAAAAATCCGACACCAAAATACAAACCTTTTGATGGTTTGAATACTTCTGGGAGCATTACTCGAGGCGTAACTATTGGAAACAATCAAAACGCAGTAGTGAATTCTAATTTAGACCTTCAAATCACTGGAAAAATTTCGGATAAAGTTAGCATACGTGCCTCTATTCAAGACAGTAATATCCCTTTGCAAGAAGGTGGTTATTCGCAAAAACTCGACGAATTTGACCAGCTATTTATTGAATTATATTCCGAAAAATGGAACATTCGTGCGGGTGATTTATTTTTGGAAAATAGAAAATCATCCTTTCTAAATTTTAATAAAAAAGTACAAGGTTTATCTACCAAATTTACCTTTGGCAAAGCCGCTAAAAAAACAGAAGTAATAGCTTCAGGAGCCTTAGTTCGTGGACAATATGCGCGTAGTGCTTTTGTAGGACAAGAAGGCAATCAAGGGCCCTATAAATTGCGCGGCAACAATAACGAATTGTATGTTTTGGTCATTTCTGGTTCGGAACGCATCTATGTAAACGGAATATTGAAAACCCGAGGCGAAAACAAGGATTATATCATCGATTACAACGCAGGTGAAATCATTTTTACGTCGTTATTTCCAATTACTTCTGAAATGCGAATTAATGTAGAATACCAATATACCGATCGGAATTTTACGCGATTTATTACCTATGGAGGAATTACACACGAGCGAAAAAATTGGCAAATTGGCGGTTATGTCTATTCAGAAGGTGATGTAAAAAACCAACCCCTACAACAAAATTTATCTTCAGAACAAATTGCCATATTACAAAATGCAGGGGATGATTTGTCGCAAATGAATGGAGCATCTGCCTATTTAGATAGCTATTCTGAAAATAAAATTTTATATAAAAAAGTACTTGTAAATGGTGTCGACGTGTTTGAATATTCCAATAATCCCGAAGATGAATTGTATAATGTTCGTTTTTCTTTAGTAGGAAATTTTCAAGGAAACTATGTTTTGGTCAACAACCAAGCGGTTGGAAAAATCTATGAGTACCGGGCACCAATCGCTGGTGAACCACAAGGAAATTACGAACCCGTTATTCGTTTGATAGCGCCCACAAAAATTCAAATAGCCACGGTTATTGGAAAATACCACCCAACCGAAAAAACAAACTTAGATTTTGAATGGGCGGTTAGCAATAACGATCAAAATTTATATTCGAATAGCGATGATGCGAACAATAAAGGGTTTGCTGGAAAATTCAATGTTAAGCAACGCATATGGAATGGTAAAACCACACTAGATGCTTTTACCAATTATCAATTGGTGCAGGAAAATTTCAAAACGATTGAACGCCTATTCAACATTGAATTTAATCGGGATTGGAACATCACTTCAACACTTATAGGCAATCAAAGCTTTTTGACTTCCGGATTGGAATTTAACTTCAACAACAAAGGGAAAGCCAATTATCAGTTTGAAAATGTAGCGTTTGGTGATTCATTTTTTGGAAATAAACATACCTTATTGGGAAGATATGGCACAAAGAAATGGAATGTTTGGAGCCATTCAAGCTTAATGAAAAGTGACTCCGAGCGCTCCCAATCGACATTTTCGCGGAGTCAAAATCGCGCATCTCACGCCTCGGGTAAAAATTGGGTTGGCACTAGCTTACAAATGGAAAATAATGCTGAAAAGATAAAATCAAGCAATGAATATTCGGCTTTGAGTCAACGGTTTATAGAATATGGTGCTTTTGTTGGCCGTGGCGATTCTACAAAAGTTTTTATTGAATTGGGCATATTGCAACGGCAAAACGATAGTTTAAAAAATCAACGCATTGAGCGTGTTAACCATTCTACTTCCTATTACTTAAAATCGAATTTGATTAAAACCGAAAAAAGCAATTTAAGTTTGTTTTTGAATTACAGAAAGTTACGATATGAAGATCAAACGCTAAAAGATGAACCCTCATTGAACAGTCGTGTTTTATATTCGGATCGTTATTTTGGGCAACTCATTCAAACGACAACAGCTTATGAAATCAGTTCTGGAACCTTAGCCCAACAAGAATTTACATATTTAGAAGTAGCCCCGGGACAAGGCATTTACCAATGGAACGATTATAACGGCAATGGCATTCAAGAATTACAAGAATTTGAAGTAGCCCCGTACCCTGATTTGGCCATTTATGTTCGCGTTTATCTGCCCAATCAAATTTTTATTCGAACCCATCAAAATAAATTTTCACAAGCCTTGAATATCAATTTTAACCAATGGCAAAACGAGAAAGGTTGGAAAAAATGGCTCTCTCATTTTTACAGCCAAACGTCACTATTGATGGAGCAAAAATTTAGAAGATCTGGAGCTGATTTTGAGTGGAATCCTTGGACAAAAAATAAAGAAGAATCGATTGGATTGAATACTAACTTCAGAAACAGTCTCTTTTATAACAGAGGAAAACAACTGCATTCTACTACCTATTCGTATGTGTTAAATGAAAATAAGAATGAATTGGCCATGGGAAGTATTCGTTCCAAAAATCAATCCCATCAATTGCAATACCAGCACTTGATGCAAAAAAGCTGGTTGATTACCCTATCGCTATTGGATACCAAAAGCACTTCAAATGTAGCCAATTATGGGAATCGAAATTTTAATATTGAAAGCCAACAGATTGAATCAAAAATTGGTTATTTATTTTCAAAAAATGCGAGTTGGTCTCTGGTGTATGAATTCCAACAAAAAGAAAATCAAATGGGGCTTTTTGAAAAATTAAATCAAACGCGAATTGGATCGCTTTTTATCTTTAATAGTGACAAAGGATATAGTATAAATGGTGAATTTTCGATGTATACGAATAGTTTCAATGGGAATGCATTATCGGCAGTAGGATTTCAAATGTTAGAAGGACTACAACCCGGAAAAAATCAAACTTGGCGTTTGCTTTTACAGAAAAATTTAACTCAATATTTGGATATAAATATCAATTATCAAGGCCGAAATAGCGAAACAAGCCAAACAATACATACAGGAAATGTTCAATTGCGTGCTTTTTTTTAAAAACTTAAACTTTTTTAAATTTTAAAAGTCTAATTCTAAATTTCTACTTATTTTTACAAAATGCCCAAATTGGTAATATGATGTTAAAAAAAATAATTCTATTCTTTATATTAATTTCTAATGTAAACTACGCTCAATTGAGTAACAAACATTGGATTCCACCCATACATGCTAAAGGGGGAGAAACGTATGTTCAAGAACATTTGCTATACCTTTCAACACCCGAGCCTACACCATTTCAAGTAACGGTTACTGATGGAAGTGGCACACCAATTGCTGGATCTCCATTTACCATTTCACAAGGAAATCCTCAATCTGTTGTAATAGGGAACGCACAACCTTCGGTAATGATGTTGTCTCTTGCCGACTTGAATATCCCAAAAACAAATAAAGGACTAATTGCAGAGGGAACTGGAGAATTTTATGCTAGTTTTAGATTGCGTGCGCAAAATCATGCTGAAATTTTAGTTTGTAAAGGTACAACGGGAGCTGGCACATCTTTTCGATTGGGGAGTTTACCTATGACTGGTCCGGGTTCAATCCGGAATTTTATGGCGAGTTTTATGGCGACTGAGGACAATACTGTGGTAACTTTAAGTGATTATGATACCGAAGTTGTGTTTGCGTCAGGTACTGGAAATATTACCACCGATACACAAACTTTTAATTTGAATGCAGGCCAATCTGTAACAGTATCTGGTTATACTGATTTTGCCGCTAACCTATCTGGATTCGTAGGGGCTTTGTTGACATCTGATAAACCTATCGTAGTTAACACTGGAAATGCAACAGGAGGTATGCTTACTGAAATTAGCGGACAAGATTTTAATTTAGACCAAATTGTCCCAATTGATATTGTTGGTGATGAATACATTGTAGTAAAAGGGAATGGAAGTGCTAATACCGAAAGACCACTTGTTATCGCTACTCAAAATAATACACAAATATTTATTAACGGGGATACGACACCTGTTGCTACCATTAATGCTGGAGATTACTATTTAGCCCCTTCTTCTTTTTACACTGGTACTGCAAATCAGAACATGTTTATTTCAAGTGATCGTCCCATTTATTTGTATCAAATTATTGCAGGGGCCTTTTCTGATGCGACTTCAGGGTTAAATTTTATTCCTCCTTTAAGTTGTTTTTGGCAAAAAAGTGTAGACATGATTCCGAATTTCAATGCTATTGGGTCTTCAAATTATCCTAACAGCGAAATTATTGTAGTAACAGAAACTGGATCAACTGTATCCATTAATAATGTCCCTACCACTGCAACTCCTCAGACCGTAACTGGTAATACAAATTGGGTAACCTATCGCATCACCGGACTTTCTGGAAATGTACGTATTGATTCAACAGGAGCATTGGCTGCTGGCGTTTTTGGCGCTGTAAATGTAGCCGGATTTGGTGGTTATTACTCCGGATTTGGTAGTTTACCCCAAGATACCGAAATAACCTTGTGTTCCAATCAAACGGTAAATTTATTCAATGCAATAACGGGTAATCCAGAAGCCAATGGCACATGGACAATTCCTGTAGGAGCACCCCCTTTAAGCGGCAATAATTTTAATGGCGCTGTAAACACCCCAGGCGATTATATCTATTCATTTACGAAAAATTGTGACAACTCTAATTTAGTAATTAATATTACCGTTTCAGTAACCGTTCAACAAGCCCCATTTGTTGGAGCCAATAATACCTTATCAATTTGTCGTAATGCAAGCCCTGTAGATTTATTTACACTTTTAGGAACGGGCATTACTACTGGAGGCAACTGGATGCCGGCATTGGCTTCTGGGACCGGTGTGTATAACCCAGCCGTTGATGTTAGTGGTACGTATACCTATACCATCCCCGCAAGCACAACTTGTCCTAGTGTTTCTTCAAGTATTGTAGTGACCAATAATCCGCTACCTGCTGTGAGCAATCAAACGATTACCACTTGTAGCGATGCAGCCCTAAACTATGATTTGGACGCATTGATATCAGGAACAGGAGATACTTTTATCTATACCGTAGATTCAAGCGATGCTACAAACGTTCCACCTGCAAGTCCGAGAACAACAGCTTCTGCAACAAATATTACGGATGTGTATACCAACACCACAACTGCTCCCGTAATTATTTCGTATACCGTTACACCTATAAGTTCAACGGGCTGTATTGGAAGTGCATTTATTGTAGCCGTTACCGTTAATCCAGAACCTGTGGTGACCAACCAAACGGTTTCAACCTGTAGCGATACAGCCTTAAACTTTAATTTGGATGCGTTGATATCAGGAGCAGGAGATACTTTTATCTATACCGTAGCTTCAAGCGATGCTACAAACGTTCCACCTGCAAGTCCGAGAACGACTGCTTCTGCATCAAATATTACTGATGTGTATACCAATACAACAACAGGACCGGTAACTATTACCTATACCGTTACGCCAATCGGTTCGAATGTTTGTAGAGGAAACACCTTTACCGTTACGGTTACGGTGAACCCAGAACCAGTAGTGGCCAATCAAACGGCTGCTACGTGTAGTGATGTAGCTTTGAACTATGATTTAGCGGCATTAATTTCAGGAACAGGAGATGCGTATACGTATACGGTTGCTTCAAGTAACCCTACTAGCGTTCCAGCAGCAAGTCCGAGAACAGTAGCTTCAGCTGCTAACATTACGGATCTTTATACCAATACAACAACAGCACCCGTAATTATAACCTATACGGTTACACCTATCGGTTCAAACGGCTGTCCAGGAAATACATTTACGGTTGCCGTTACGGTTAACCCAGAACCTGTGGTGACCAACCAAACGGTTGCAACCTGTAGCGATGCAGCCCTAAACTATGATTTGGATGCTTTGATATCAGGAGCAGGAGATAGCTATACCTACACCGTAGCTTCAAACGATGCAACGAATGTTCCTGCGGCAAGTCCCAGAACAACAGCTTCAGCAACAAATATTACGGATGTGTATACCAACACCACAACTGCTCCCGTAATTATAACCTATACGGTTACACCTATCGGTTCGAATGGTTGTACAGGAAATTCGTTTGCTGTTGCCGTTACGGTGAACCCTGAGCCGGTGGTGACAAACCAAACCGTTACTACCTGTAGTGATGTAGCACTGAATTTTGATTTAGGCGCTTTGATCGCTGGAACTGGAGATACTTTTACCTATACAGTGGCTTCAAGTAACGCTACTAGCGTTCCGGCAGGAAGCCCAAGAACGGTTGTTACCGCTGCTAACATTACGGATCTTTATACCAATACCACAACTGCTCCGGTAATTATAACCTATACGGTTACACCTATCGGTTCGAACGCTTGTACTGGAAACATATTTACGGTTGCCGTTACGGTGAACCCAGAACCTGTAGTATCCAACCAAACCGTTACGACCTGTAGCGATGTAGCCTTGAACTATGATTTGGATGCTTTGATATCAGGAGCAGGAGATAGCTATACCTATACCGTGGCTTCTAGTGATGCAACAAACGTTCCAGCGGCAAGTCCGAGAACAACAGCTTCAGCAACAAATATTACGGATGTGTATACCAACACCACAACTGCTCCCGTAATTATAAC
>NZ_JBILKB010000102.1:0-5171 GCF_044376915.1 Flavobacterium sp. | reverse complement strand
GGTTTTAAAATAGTAAATTGGTTTAAGGCAGCAAAAGAGGGAGAATTATTACCTTCAGGTGTTGTTATCGTTATTTTATTTATTGTTTTTGCTCCTTTGTTAGGAATGATCATATCGTATTGTATTTCTTTGTGGTTGATGTATTCTTCTAAGAAGAATATCTATCCAAAATTATTTACAGTTGTTTTGATGACTCTATTTGCTTGGTTTTTATATTCGGTAATGATTCCATTTGAAGAAATCAAAAAGCCTCGATTTGATAGTGAATTTTGGAGTGTCATTACAGAGCCTCACAATATCAAATGGTTTTTAGTGGCTTTTATTTTTTATAGTTTGGCCCTATTTAATTTGTTATTCAGTAGTTTGTCTACTGCAAAAGCAGAGGCGGTTTTAAAGAAAATGCAATTGTTATCTTCTGCTGCTTTTAGTTTAGGTCACGGTGGTAATGATTCTCAAAAAGTAATGGGTATTATTGCTGCAGCTGTCGCTGTTTATATCAAGTCCAATCCAAATATAGACTTGTCTGCAGGTTGGTTGGATTTGAATGTGGTATTACCTTCTGAAAAAGACGGCGTTAAAATAGATGGCGTTATGCCAGGTTGGATTCCATTAACATGTTATACTGTAATTGCATTAGGAACGTTGAGCGGTGGTTGGAAAATTGTGAAGACCATGGGGTCTAAAATCACAAAAGTAACTGCTTTTGAAGGTGTTGTTGCCGAATCGGCAGGAGCGTTAACGCTATTTACTACAGAGCATTTTAAAATACCGGTATCTACTACACATACGATTACGGGTTCCATCATTGGAGTAGGAGTAACCAAAAGAGTTTCTGCTGTACGATGGGGTGTTACGGTTAAATTATTGTGGGCTTGGATATTAACTATTCCAGTTTCCGCTGTATTAGCAGCACTTATTTACTTTTTATTAAAACTATTTATTTAATACTTTATAAAAAAAAGAGGCTATGTAAATAGCCTCTTTTTTTTATATTTCTTTTTGCCCCATCATCATCAAATAGCCCTTTAGAAAAGCATCAATAGCTCCATTCATGACGCTGTCGACATCGCTAGTTTCTACTCCGGTTCGAACGTCTTTAACGAGTTTATAGGGTTGCATGACATAATTTCGAATTTGAGAACCCCATTCAATTTTCATTTTACCCGCTTCAATATCGCTGCGTTGCGCTTGTTGTTTTTTCAATTCAATTTCATACAACTGCGACTTCAACATTTGTAATGCTCGTTGGCGGTTATCGTGTTGCGAACGGGTTTCTGAACATTGAATTTGAATACCAGTGGGTTTGTGAACCAATTGTACTTTGGTTTCTACTTTATTTACATTTTGTCCTCCAGCACCACTTGAACGCGCTGTTGTAATTTCGATATCAGCGGGATTGATTTCAATTTCAATAGTGTCATCCACCAAAGGGTATACATAGACTGAAGCAAACGAGGTATGTCTTTTAGCGTTGCTATCGAAGGGCGAAATTCGCACCAATCGGTGTACGCCATTTTCACCTTTTAAATACCCAAATGCAAAATCACCATCAAATTCTAGAGTCACCGTTTTTATTCCTGCAACATCCCCTTCTTGAAAGTTCAATTCTTTGATTTTGTAACCTTGTTTTTCACCCCACATCAAATACATTCGCATGAGCATAGAAGCCCAGTCGCAGCTTTCGGTGCCACCAGCGCCCGCTGTAATTTGCAAGACAGCACTCATGTTATCGCCTTCGTCAGACAACATGTTTCTAAATTCTAAATCTTCTATGTGACGAAGTGTTTCTGCGTGAAAATGGTCAACTTCTTCTTCCAAAATTGCACCTTCTTTGAAGAATTCCATCATAATTTGAAGTTCTTCCACTTGATCCATTCCTTTGTTGTAGTCGTCCACCCATTTCTTTTTAGAACGCAAATTGCGCACAATAATTTCTGCTTCTCGAGCATTGTTCCAAAAGTCGGGTGCAAAGGTTTTCTCCTCCTCATTAGTTATTTCAATCGTTTTGGCATCAATGTCAAAGATACCTCCTTAACGCACCAAGGCGATCAATAATATCTCTGACATGTTCGATATTTATCATAAATATTGTAGTTTTACAACACAAAAATAGGCATTCTTTTTAATACTATGGAAATAAATTTAGTTAGCGATACCGTAACCCGCCCTTCAGTAGAAATGTTAAATGTTATGTTTAACGCCAAAGTAGGGGACGATGTGTATAAGCAAGACCCAACAGTTAATGAATTGGAAGAAACCTTAGCAGATTTATTTGGTATGGAAGCGGCTTTGTTTTTTCCTTCAGGAACTATGGCCAACCAAACGGCTATTAAATTGCATACCCAGCCTGGTGAACAAGTAATTTGTGATAAATATGCACACATTTATCATTATGAAGGTGGTGGCGCTTCTTTCAATAGTGGTGTTTCATGTTGTCTGGTGGATGGAAATCGTGGAATGATTACGGCTGATTTGGTTAAAAACGCCATTAATGATCCTGAATTTTATCATGCACCACATACATCGTTAGTCAGTATCGAAAACACAACAAATAAAGGGGGTGGTGCTTGTTATGAAATACAAACGTTACAAGAAATCAAGCAAGTTTGCATCGATAATAATCTGAAATACCATTTGGATGGCGCCCGTTTGTGGAATGCCTTAGTAGCAAAGAAACAACATCCTAAGCAGTTTGGGGAATTGTTTGATACAATTTCAGTTTGTTTGTCAAAAGGATTAGGGGCACCTGTTGGTTCTGTATTATTAGGAACAAAATCCGATATGAAACGAGCATTGCGTATTCGAAAAATATTTGGTGGCGGTATGCGTCAATCGGGTTTTTTAGCAGCTGCAGGCTTATATGCCTTACAAAATAACATTACTCGTTTAGAAATTGATCACAGAAGAGCAAAAGAATTAGGTGCATTGTTAGAGAAAATGCCTTGGGTGGCCAATGTAGAAACGGTAGAAACCAATATTTTGATTTTTGGATTGCAACCTACTGTAGATGAAAAAATATTCATGGAAAAATTGAAGCAAAAGGGAATATTAATCAGTTCTATGGGACACGGTAAATTACGAATAGTGACTCATTTAGATTATAAAGAGGTAATGCACGACTATGTTTTGGAAGTCTTTTCTAAATTAACGTTCTAATTTTGGAAATTATAGTCATATCAATAGTAGCCTTTTTAACTGCCGTTTTAACCTTTTTTTCTGGGTTTGGATTGGGAACTTTATTGACACCTGTTTTCATGCTTTTCTTTCCAGTTGATATTTCTATTGGTTTGTGTGGCATTGTGCATTTTGCGAATAATTTATTCAAGTTTTTTTTGGTTGGAAAACATGCGAATAAAGAAGTGTTGCTTAAATTTGGAATTCCAGCAACTATCGCCGCTTTTTTAGGTTCTTGGTTGTTGCTACAAATTTCCGATTTAGCACCTTTATTTAGTTATTCCCTTTTTGGAGAACAACTTTTCGTTTTTCCAGTAAAATTTATAATTGCCATTTTATTGGTAATTTTCGCTTTTTTAGACCTGATTCCGTTTTTGAGTAAATTGGAGTTTGGAAAAGACAAACTACCTTTAGGTGGTATTTTAAGTGGTTTTTTTGGAGGAATTTCGGGTCATCAAGGTGCTTTGCGAAGTGCTTTTTTAATCAAAGCAGGTTTGTCAAAAGAAAGTTTTATTGCTACAGGAATTGTGGTGTCAATGTTTGTGGATTTTACTCGCTTGAGTGTTTATGCTTCAAAGATTTCAACATATACATTATATGAAAATAAAATCTTGTTGGTTTCATCTACACTTTGTGCAATAACTGGAGCTTATTTGGGCAACCAACTTTTAAAGAAAGTTACGTTGAAATTTGTTCAAGTTTTTGTTTCAGTTGTATTGCTTTTTGTGGCTATAGCTTTAGGCATGGGAATTATTTAATATCCATTACACACCAAATTGGCACGTGATCTGATATTTTTCGAGCTTCTTTAACTGAAGAAAACTTTGTATAAAATGGAACAATACCTTTTTGTTTTATCTTAATTTTTCGAATGTCATAAAACAAATTATCATATTCAGATGCCAAACAATCGTTGTTCATGCATTTTTGGCGTAAACTGGTTTTTTGATTGACTAAAATAGGAGCGAAGCCCTTGTTTTTTAAAGGATTAAAAACTGTATGACTTTGTGGACAATTGAAATCACCCAAAAAAATTAAGTTGAGTTTGGGGTATACGTTTTGAAAAAATTTGAAATATTTTAATTCGCTCGCAGGATTTTTCTTTTTGGGTACCGCATGAAAGGAAACCAAAGTAAATCGATTCCCAAGGTATTCAAAAGTACTCATGTAGGGTTCGCGATCGATTGCATCGGCATAGTTTTGGTCGAGCCAACTACTGCCGATCTTTTTTACACGTGCTGTTTTCCAAATAAAAGCATACCGTTCTTGACTGGCAGGATTTGTGCTTGTTGTTGGTTCGCTTATACTATAATCCCATTTTGATCCTTTGGTATTCAATAAACTAACCAATCGGCTTACCGCTTTTGCTCCTCCAGAACCAGCAACGACTTCCTGTATGGCAATAATATCATAGTTATTGATTGTATTGGCCATGACGGTTAATTCATAATCCGATTTTGATTTACCAAGATTCATGATGTTCCAACTGCAAATCGAAACTTGGCAGAATGCAACAGAACTTAGAAAAAAAAACAGAAGTATTGTTCGGGTTTGTGTGAGGATTTGCATGAAAAATTTATTTGAACAAATCCATTCCTGGAATATTTGGCATGCCTTCTTTAGCAACAGCTGCTAATTCTGTTTCGTTGATATGTGTAGCTCTTTCAATAGCTTTGTTCAAAACAGTAACTAAATAATCTTCAAGCATTTCTTTGTCTTGAAGTAATTCGTCACTTAAAGTAATTTTTTTAATTGTTCTGTTCGCTGTAAGGGTTACTTCAAGTGCGCCATCACTACTTTTTTCATCAATTAAAACATGATCCAGGCGTTTTTTTGTTTCCGCTACTTTTTGTTGGGCTTCTTTTAATTTGCCCATCATTCCCATTAGGTCTCCAAACATAGTATTATTTTTTTATTCGAACAAAAATAGTAAATTAGCCGTTAATAATTAATGTAAAATTCATGAAAAAAATCTCCTATTTCCTTTTGGGTTGTGT
>NZ_JBILKB010000101.1:0-5190 GCF_044376915.1 Flavobacterium sp. | reverse complement strand
GAATCCGTCAGAAGTGCAAGAAAAAGCGATTCCAGTACTATTGGAACAAAACACAGATTTAGTTGCCCTAGCGCAAACAGGAACAGGAAAAACCGCCGCTTTTGGTTTTCCACTAATTCAAAAAATTGATGCTGAAAATAGAAATACGCAAGCTTTAATTTTATCGCCAACACGAGAATTATGCTTACAAATCACAAATGAGATTAAATTATACTCAAAATACATAAAGGGGTTACATACGGTAGCTGTTTATGGTGGTGCAAGCATTACTGAACAAGCTAGAGAAGTAAAACGTGGTGCACAAATTATTGTGGCTACACCTGGTAGAATGCAAGACATGATCAACAGAGGTCTTGTAAACATTAAAAACATTGATTTTTGTATCCTTGATGAGGCAGATGAAATGTTAAACATGGGATTCTACGAAGATATTTGTTCCATACTATCGGATACGCCCGATGAGAAAAACACGTGGCTATTTTCGGCCACAATGCCTGCTGAAGTAGCGCGTATTGCAAAGAAATTTATGGCTGATCCTGTAGAAATTACCGTAGGAAGTAAAAACTCAGGTTCGGCAACTGTATCACACGAATACTATTGTGTTAATGCGCGTGACCGTTATGAAGCCTTGAAACGTTTAGCAGATGCTAACCCAGATATTTTTTCAGTGGTTTTTTGTAGAACCAAAAGAGATACCCAAGCCGTGGCGGAAAAATTAATCGAAGATGGTTATAATGCAGCAGCGCTTCATGGTGATTTATCGCAAGCACAACGCGATGGGGTAATGAAATCGTTTAGAGGGCGTCAAATTCAAATGTTGGTAGCTACAGACGTAGCGGCACGTGGAATTGACGTTGATAATATTACGCATGTTGTGAACTATCAATTACCAGACGAAATAGAAACCTACAACCACCGTTCTGGAAGAACCGGAAGAGCTGGGAAATTAGGAACTTCTATTGTAATTATTACCAAAAGTGAAATTAGAAAAATACATTCAATTGAGCGTATTATCCAACAAAAGTTTCAAGAAAAAACCATTCCATCAGGAATAGAAATTTGCGAAATTCAGTTATTACACTTGGCCAATAAAATTAAAGATACCGAAGTAGATCATGAAATTGATAACTATTTACCGGCTATCAATGAAGTATTGGACGGTTTATCAAAAGAAGAATTGATCAAAAAAATGGTTTCGGTTGAATTCAACCGTTTCATCAATTACTATAAATCAAAACGTGACATTACCGGTGAAAGAAGTAATGATCGTGAAAGAAGCTCTGAACCAAGAGAAATTAGAGCAGGAGATCCTGTACGTTATTTCATCAACATTGGCACAAGAGATGATTTTGATTGGATGCAATTGAAAGATTTCATCAAAGAAACCTTAGATTTAGGTAGAGATGATGTGTTTAAAGTAGATGTTAAAGAAGGATTTTCTTTCTTCAATACCGACGGAGAACATACCGATAAAGTAATGTCAGTTTTAAACGGCTATGACATGAACGGTAGACGCATCAACGTGGAAATTTCTAAAAACGACGGCGGTGGAAGACGCGACCATAACGGAAGAAATTCAGGTGGTGGTTTCGGAGGCGGAAGACGCGAAGGTGGTTTTAGAGGGGAAAGAAGCGGAAGTGCTCCTCGAAGAGAAGGTAGTCGTGACGGCGTATTTAGAAGCGATCGCAACAGCTCAGCTCCAAGAAGAGAAGGCGGATTTAGAGGAGAAAGAAGCAGTGCTGCTCCTCGAAGAGAAGGCGGATTTTCAGATAGAGCTCCTCGACGCGCTGAAAGTTCTGGAGATACTTCAAGACCAAGAAGACCAAGAAGAAGTTAACACCAATTCGTTAATTTTCTTATAAAATTACCAAAAACTACAAAATATCATCTTTAGATTCGTATTTTTGAATCATTATAAAAAAGAATGAGATATTTTGTAGTTTTTTTATTTACACTAATGACCACTTCAGTTTGGTCACAAAAAGACACCTTAGTAAATATCAAAGGTTCGGTTGTTAATAATACTACCAAGTTGCCTCTAAGCAATGTAAACGTAATCAATGCGACACGCGTTACTGGTACAGCCACAACAGGAAGTGGAACTTTTGAAATTGCTACAAAATTAAACGATACCCTTCTTTTTTCGTACATTGGTTATGAAACCGTTAAAGTAAAAGTAACCAACGACTGGATCAAAAATAATCCTACAAAAATTTACCTAACTGAAAAAGCCTATGTACTTGACGAAGTAGTAATTCGGCAATATCAATTAACGGGTTATGTAGAAGTTGATACCCAACTCATTCCAGTAGCAAATGACGGGTATCGCTACAGCATTTCTGGATTAAACGCAGGGTATGAAGCTGGTGATAAATCGCCAAGTGCCGTTTCTAAAGTGATGCGCTCCATTTTCAATCCGGCTGATTTTCTTTACAACGTATTTGGAAAACGTCCGAATGAAATGAAGAAGCTGAAAGAAATGAAAAAAGACGATACGGTTCGCAATCTCTTGGCTACCAAATTTGATCGAGAAACATTGGCAGCACTATTGGAAATAGACAAAGATGATATTCCACAAATCCTTGCAAATTGTAACTATTCTGACTACTTTATTCAAACAGCTAATGACCTACAAATAATGGATGCTATTAGTTTGTGTTATGAAGAATATAAAATTTTGAAAAAAAATAAATAAGCTATTGGTCTTGCAATGCTTCCCAATATTTCCGCTCGATAAACTCAATATCCTTAATTGATTTTCGAGCCCAATCCAAACGCTTTTCCCAAACTTCTTCTTCTGTTAATTGCCAATCCAATTTAGATTGCCGCAAACGATTCGTAATATCTTGAATAATAATCGCTGCTGAAACTGATATATTCAAACTCTCGGTATACCCTACCATCGGGATTTTCAAAAAACCATCTGCTTGTTGCATAACTTCTGCCGACAAACCATCTCTTTCAGTTCCAAAAAATAAGGCAGATGGTTTTGTAATATCAAATTCATGCAACAAACAAGAATCATCATGCGGTGTAGTAGCGATGATTTGATAACCTTTAGCTCGTAGGATATCCAAACAATTCTGTACCGAATTGTAGCGAAAAACATCTACCCATTTTTGAGCTCCCATGGCAATTTCTGAATCGATACGCTTGCCAAATTTTTGTTCGATCACGTTCAATTCCTGTATACCGAAAACCTCACAACTACGCATTACCGCACTAGTATTGTGCAATTGATAAACGTCTTCCATCGCAATGGTAAAATGCTTGGTACGGTTTTGCAATACACGTAAAAATCCTTCTTTCCTGTTTTCGGTTAGAAATCCTTCTAAATAATTTAAAAGTTCGTGATCCTTTACATCCATTTTTATAAATTTACTACAAAGAAAATGAAAATTGTGGTATGAAAAAAATAGTCGTATTAACCGGTGCGGGTATCAGTGCCGAAAGCGGTATTAAAACCTTTCGAGATGCAGATGGTTTATGGGAAGGGCATGATATCATGGCGGTTGCTTCGCCAATTGGATGGAAAAAAAATCCCGAATTAGTTCTCGATTTTTACAATAAACGTAGGGCCCAACTCCTGACCGTTCAACCCAATTCAGCACACAAAATTTTAGCCGAATTAGAACAACTCTTTACCCTTCAAATAATTACACAAAACGTAGATGATTTACACGAAAGAGCCGGAAGTTCAAGTGTATTGCACTTGCACGGCGAATTATTAAAAGTGCGCAGTGTAGCCAATGAGACCTGTATATTGGACTGGAAAACCGACTTGCACATTGGCACTAGTGATCCACAAGGTCATCAATTGCGCCCACATATTGTTTGGTTTGGCGAAGCGGTTCCTTTATTGGATAAAGCCATTGAAATTGTGACGACTGCTGAAGTACTCATTATCATTGGAACTTCCTTACAAGTATACCCTGCTGCCGGATTGATGCATTTCATCCAACCCAATGTTCCAGTGTATTATATTGATCCCAAACCCGCCACCATATATGATTTAGCCAACCCGTTGAAAGTCATTCCGCTAACAGCCGTTGAAGGAATGAAAGTAGTGAAAGAAGAACTTTTGCATTTAACGTAAAAAACTCCAAACTAATAACGCATAACTAATCACTAATTACTAAATTTGCACTTCGTTAAACAACACACAACAACATGCAATTAACCGAATTAAATGCTATTTCGCCAATCGATGGTCGTTATAGAAGTAAAACCGCATCATTAGCTCCTTTTTTTTCAGAAGAAGCATTAATAAAATATCGTGTTTTAGTAGAAGTTGAATACTTTATTGCACTACGGGAAGCCGATTTACCTCAATTGGCCGCTATAGATAAATCCATTTACAATTCGTTACGAGCCATTTATGAAAACTTTTCTACCGAAGACGCACTTTGGATTAAAGAAACTGAAAAAACAACCAACCACGATGTAAAAGCGGTAGAATATTTCATCAAATCCAAATTTGACGGATTGGGTTTACAAGCTTATAAAGAATTCATCCATTTTGGACTGACTTCACAAGACATCAACAATACGGCGATCCCATTGTCTACCAAAGAAGCGTTTGAAAAAGTATACCTACCGAGTTTGGTAAGTGTAATTGCAAAATTAAAAGAATTAGGCATGGAGTGGTCAGACATACCAATGCTTGCCCGAACCCATGGACAACCCGCTTCACCTACTCGTTTAGGAAAAGAAATTCTAGTATTCGTAGAACGTTTGGAAGAGCAAATGCGTTTGTTGTTTAATGTGCCTTTTGCGGCTAAATTTGGAGGTGCAACCGGTAATTACAACGCACACAAAGTAGCGTATCCGACTACCGATTGGAAAAAATTTGGTACCGAGTTCGTTGAGAATAGTTTGGGATTACACCATTCGTTTCCTACGACACAAATTGAACATTACGATCATTTTGCCGCCTTTTTTGACGCTTTAAAACGCATCAACACCATATTAATCGACTTGGATAGAGATATTTGGACCTATGTGTCTATGGATTATTTCAAACAAAAAATCAAAGCGGGCGAAATTGGATCGTCGGCGATGCCTCATAAAGTAAACCCCATTGATTTTGAAAATTCGGAAGGAAATTTAGGAATTGCCAATGCCATTTTCGAACACCTTTCGGCCAAATTACCCCTATCGAGATTGCAACGTGATTTGACGGACAGTACC